>NZ_JADYXE010000029.1:0-57563 GCF_015864465.1 Pseudoalteromonas sp. SWN29 | reverse complement strand
ATTGAATTGACTGTGCCGAATAATTACCGAAATAACTATTCTGTTGGTCACTCAGTTTTCAATTGAGACTCTAATTTTTTTGCCTCGCTACCTAAGTAGATTGGCTGTTAGAACTCAATCTGTACGAGTGCCCACACAGATGATTGCTTTATATTGTTAAAGAACGTTTTGAGTCGCTTTAGCGTCTCAAGGGATGCGAATAATACACCCTTTATTTTTCGAGTCAACACTTAGTTTTAAACTTTCTTTTTGGAAGATTTAAAACCGAAGTTTTACTTAACTCTCTGAGTAGTTCGTGCCTCGCTATGCGTTGGCGTTTCCTGTCTCAGTGGGGTCGCATTATAGGGAGATTCGAGCGGGGGTCAATGTTTTATTTCAGCTTTTTGACAATTAAATGAATTTAGTATGAAAGCTATACAAATAAAGGGCTGCAGGATACTTTTAGTTTAAAAAACACTCATAATTTATGTATCAATTGATGATGTATTAGTAAGGTTTAAACTAAGCTGTATGTTAAACAAACAACACACAGCTTTATTTAAAATTAAAGATTTATTTAGATGCTATTTCCCATACGGCAATAGAGCCTGATATTTCATTTCCAACAATTAAGAGTGGATTTCCTGTTGCACTTTGCTCTGCTGAAACGAATACCATTCCTTCAGGTGCTAAATCGCCTGTAATATTCGCTCCTTTAATTAAGCCTCTATTATAGAAGTAGTCTTCAAATTGCACATTGTATGGATTAGTAATGTCGTAAACCATAATACCGCCCATACGTTCTAATCCAACAAAAGCAAATGTACGATCGTCAATTTTACCAATAGTCAGCGCTTCAGGCTCTGCGCCTTTATCATCTGAACGTGAGTCACCTTTGTTTTCATCTTCATTATTGTTAAATGATTCACCATGCACCGATGCTGTTATACGTGCTATATCGTCACCTGAATCAAAAACCACCAGCCCATTGCTATCCCAAATAGTAAAAGAACGTGCGCCATAGCCGTAAAGCGATTCGTATTGTCCGTCGTTATTGGTATCGCCTTTTATTGTTGTTACTTTTAAGCGACCAATATCATCATCGTCATTATTTAAGTAATCAAAATTAGTAGCAAGAGTTAAGTCTTCAACGCGGCTTTCATCTATATAAGCTAAGCAGCCATCGTCTTTATCGTAATCAAGTCCGCCCTTTGCTATACAGTCTGCTTCATCCGTTGTATCAAAAAAGTATTCTCTTGCGTCACCTTCGTTGGCAGTGACTATAAAGTTAGCGCCTTTCCAACTAAAGCTTGAGATAGTGTCGGGCTGGTACATACCATAGAGCCCTGGGTATGATTTAAAATTCACGCCGCCGTCTTTATCTGAGGCATCAAGTTGTAAGCTTGACCAATCTTTAAAGCCTAAGCCCTTTAGCTCAAGACTGTTGTCTTGTAGGTTAACTATTGCAAGTGCGTTGTTTTCTTGAATAGATACATAAGCATATTTGTTATCTTTAGAAATGCTAACGTACTCGGGCTCTAAATCCATAGCTACGGTGGTATTTATTAGATTACCGTTAATAGTACGACCATTTGGGTTTGCAAAAACTACCCCTTGCGCTTCTAGTTCGGTTTGTTTGTTGTTATAGGCTTTAAAATCAATATTTATTGCTGTATCGGCTATTACATTATTTGTTATATCGATAATACTAATAGAACCTTCAGGATCTACGCTGTAGTCATCACTTGGTTCACCTTCGTTAGCAACCACTGCTTTTGCGCCATCATGGGTGAACGTCACCATGTCTGGTAAAAATCCGACTGTAACATTTTTAATAAATACAGGTGAGTCGCCGCTTATATCGTAAAAAGCAATTTGACCTGTATCACCCGTGCTTTCAGCAGCCATTGCCACTGCAAGTAGATTGTTATTTTCATCAATAGCAATGCTGTTTGCATCGCCTTGGGTGAACTCGTTTAAAGGCAACGTAATAACGGATGTTAAATTTGTGCCGTTTATAACCCCTTCGTTATCTTTAACGAGTGCGGCAGTATCAAAGGTGTCGGCGGGTAAAATATTAACAACAGCGTCATCACCTGAACTGTTAATAGCGTAAATCCATTTTTTAGACGCTTGATATGCAACTATTTCAGCTGCTCCTTCTGGGCTTTGTGCATTTAATACACCTCTTCCTACAAGGCTAATATTTAATGCTGAATTGGCATTTATACCATTTAGCCCATTAGCTCCATCTATGCCTTGTTCTCCCTGTAACCCTTGAGAGCCGTTTTGACCATCGTCACCATCAAATGAGCAGCCAGTAAGAACAGATATAAGTGACAGCGCAATAATTGATTTTTTAAACATGTGATTTTCCTTAGTATTGTATTTGCTAAATATCAACACACAGGCATGACAAGATTATGGCAATTTCAATACAGCCCCTTAGCCTAAGTAATTAGCTTATACGCTAGCGGCGTTATTAAAATTAAAGCGGCCGTATAGCCAATCGTTTTTACAGTCGAGGAATACTCTCGTTTAATTGCAACCCCTAGCAAAGGTCTAAGTACATCAATACGTGTAATACCCCATGTAATAACACCGCAAAAAGACCAAGTCCCTGTAATAATGATGAATGGTTCAGCAACAGGCCCTAAACTTAAAGGCTGTAGAAAAAAACACAAAATAATCAAAATGCTTTGATGCAATAAATAAAAGGGAAACACCCATACATTGAGCTGTTTTAAATAGTAAGTATTAAAATTTAAAAATCGGTGAGCGAACGCGAGTACAAAAAATACACCTACAACACGTTGAATATTGTAGCTAGCGCTTAAAATAAAATGAGGAAGAGTAAACACCTTCTGATAACTTAATATTATAAGTACAAACAAAACCGCAAAACTCAAAGCTAGTAATACCAAGTTTTTATTTAAGCAGTTCCAAAAGTAAGTGTTTTTGGCAAGTATGTATCCTGCGAGTAGCAGTATTAAGCCGTTAGTCTCTCTGATTGAATCACCAGTTAAGTAATGGCTTGTAAATAGTACGGCAATAGTGAGCAAGGTAATTAAAAGCCCAAATGACATATCCCCTTTAACAAATGTTTTTAAAGGCGTAATAAAAGGCAAGCGTGCAAAAAGAGTTAAAACAATAATGATCAGCATAAATTGCCACAACGAGCGCAAATACCATAAGTGATTTACATCCACATTCGGCCACACTCCAGACTGATAATTAATAAAAAGCGTATTGTTCGTCTCTATAAAAGCTAAATAAAATTGCCAATAGCTAATATCAATAACACCTTGCTGCGACATTTCTGCAAACAGCTGTAAAGGCACTATTAACCATAACCCCACCAGCAAGGGTAATAGTAAAAAAATAGAGCGGTATAAGGTGAAATGTAACCAAGACTTAAAGCTGCGTACTTTATCAATCATAAAACGCAGTGCTACGCCCGATATAAACCAAATGAGCAACATGCGCCAAGGTGAAAACACCAACATTAAATATTCAACATACTGTGATGTATAATTACTTTTAAAATGAAATCCCCAGTTTTCGCTATACAACATGCCAATGTGATAAAAAATTAGCGACGCAAATGCGATTACCCTAAGCCAATCAAGATAATATTTACGCGAATTAACTAATGAAGGTTGTTGTACTTGAGTGCTCATGCTTTTACTACTTTATGTATGTTATGCGTTATTCATACCTAAAGCTCTCGCTAAAACTATCTATAAGTGCTTATATTACAAGCAATAGTGATAAAAGGTGGTATACAGGGATAAGCGTGCCACGTCAGCAATAAGCATACATTTATGAACCTACAGCACTTTCAACGTTTTCAAAGCATTTACGCATCAGTATTACTGTGTGCTTACGTATTAATTAATAATACAGTAAACGCTACAACCCAAATAATGGAAGCCCAAAGAGAAGGGGCTTTAACTTTTTTAATGTGGGAGCCATTTGTTTGGGAGTATTCAAGTGCCTTGAGTACTTTGCTTATATTCCCTATTTTAATTTGGTTTTTAAGACACTTATCTTTTAATTGGCAAAATATTACGGCTTCATTAGGTATGTACTTTGGTGCCTCTATTATATTTAGCGTGTTACACGTTGGTATTATGGTAGGGGTTCGTAAATTCATATATTTGTTGAATGATGGGTCTTACAACTTTGGACTTAGCTGGTTTGAGCTTATTTATGAATACCAGAAAGACGCTATAAGCTTTGTCTTTTTCATCGTACTTATCAAAGTATATCAATATGTGGTGCAGCAGTTACTAGGTGAAGCCTCTTCAATTGAAGAAAGTGAGCAGCAAACAACATCGACCATAAACCGCCTATTAGTTAAAAAGCTCGGAAAAGAATTCATTATAAAAATAGAGGATGTTGATTGGCTTGAATCGTCGGGTAATTATGTAAACCTACATATAGGCTCACGCATATATCCTTTAAGGGCAACGCTTACAGCATTGAGCAAACAACTTGAAGTACAGGGATTTTGTAGAATTCACCGCAGCCATGGCGTAAAACTCGATAAAGTGGAGTCCATTACAGCACTCCCCAGTGGCGACAGTGAAATAAAACTAACAACAGGTAAAGTACTTAACTTGTCTAGACGCTATAAAGAGCAATTTAAACTTCAACTAAAATAAAAAAGGCTACCTAAGTAGCCTCTATTGTTATTTTTTAACTGGGCGTTTCCAACCCGTTAAATTACGCTGTTTAGAGCGTGCAATTGCTAATTGGTCATCTTCAACGGTACTGGTGATCACAGAGCCTGCACCAATTGTTGCAGTTGCGCCTATATTTACTGGGGCAACGAGTGATGAATTAGAACCAATAAAGGCATTATCGCCAATAATAGTTTTTGCTTTGTTAACACCATCGTAGTTACAGGTAATAGTGCCAGCGCCAATATTCACTTTTTCGCCAATTTCAGCATCACCTAAATAACTTAAGTGGTTGGCTTTAGAGCCTTTACCTAGTCGGGTTTTTTTCATCTCAACAAAGTTACCAATGTGTGAGTCTTCTTCCATTACAGCGCCTGGGCGAAGGCGAGCATAAGGACCAAGCGTACACTTATCTGCAACTGTCGCATCTTCAATCAGCGTATTAGCTTTAATAATAACGTTATCGCCAATGCTACAATTTTTAAGGACACAGTTAGGGCCAATTTGTACGTTGTTACCAAGCGTGACTGTGCCTTCAAAAATAACGTTTACGTCGATAAGTACATCTTCACCGGTGGTAACTGTTCCTCGCACATCAATACGCGCAGGATCAGCAAGTGTTGCACCATTTAACATTAACTCTTCTGCTTGCCATGCTTGATAAGCGCGCTCTAAGCCTGCAAGTTGTACGCGGTTATTTGCGCCTTCAACTTCCATTGCATGGTCTGGCTGAGCTGAAGTGATTTCTACGCCTTCACTGTGAGCCATTGCAACGATATCTGTTAAGTAGTACTCGCCTTGTGCATTATTGTTAGATAAGTTACCTAACCATGTTTTTAATAGCTTACCGTTAACAGCCATAATGCCTGTATTTACTTCGTTAATAAGTAACTGTTCTGGGCTTGAATCTTTTTGCTCAACAATACCAACTAACTTACCACCGGCACGAAGCATTCGACCATAGCCATTTGGGTTTACTAAATTTACCGTTAATACAGCTAAACCATTTTTAGGTGTTGCGGCTAATAAACGCTCTAGTGTTGATTGCTTTGTTAGTGGTACATCACCGTATAAAATTAATACCGTGTCTTCATCATTAACATGAGAGTTGGCTTGCGCTACTGCGTGGCCAGTACCAAGTTGTTCAGCTTGAAGTACCCAATTTACATTGTTATCGGCAAGTTGTTGTTGTAATAGTTCGCCGCCGTGTCCGTAAACTAGGTTTGTAGTCGTTGCACCTAATGCCATCGCATTATCAATAACGTGCTGCACCATTGGTTTACCTGCAACTTTGTGCAAAACTTTAGGTAAAGCAGAGCGCATACGAGTACCTTTACCCGCAGCAAGAATAATAGTTGTTAGAGCCATTAAAACAATTTCCTTTTTTCGTTGTTTTAGCTAAATAAGTCTTATGTTTGATCAGAAGATTACGTAAATCACTTCTTGTGCAAATACTCAGTAGGTTAGTTTATTAGTACTGAATCTTGACTGAAAAAACACACTTAATTGGATGACGTTATTGTAGCGAGGATTCCGGCAGGATATAAGTGTAAAAGTGTAGATAATAATCGGACTAAGGTATTTAGTGTAAATACAAAAGTAACAGGCACAAAAAAGCCCACTTACTAGTGGGCTTTTTACAAACCGGATAGGCTTACTTGTGACGTAATTGCTGAATTACGCGTAACTGAGCAACTGCTTCTGCCAGTCGCGTAGCCGCTTGCTGATAGTCAAACTCAACAGCTGACGAATTCGCCATATGTTCTTCAGCTTCACGTTTAGCCTTTTGTACAGAATCTTCATCTAAATCTTCACCACGAACCGCAGTATCTGCAAGAATCGTGATGTGATTTGGTTGAACTTCTAATGTACCGCCAGCAACATATATCACATCTTCGTGACCAAATTGCTTAACTAAACGTACCATACCAGGTTTAAGGGCAGTTAGTAGTGGAGCATGGCCTAGGTTTACACCCAGCTCGCCTTCACTACCAGATACTTGAATCGATTCAACAAGACCAGAGAACAAACTCTGCTCAGCGCTTACTACGTCAAGATGTACAGTCATAGCTGTCATACTACCCTCCTAGTTACATGCCTTTGGCTTTTTCTTGAGCTTCTTCGATAGAGCCAACCATGTAGAACGCTTGCTCTGGCATATCATCAAATTCACCGTTTAAGATGCCTTTAAAGCCAGAAATTGTATCTTTTAGTGATACGTATTTACCAGACGCGCCTGTAAACACCTCTGCCACGAAGAATGGCTGAGATAGGAAACGTTGGATTTTACGTGCACGAGATACAAGTTGCTTATCTTCGTCAGAAAGCTCGTCCATACCTAGGATTGCAATGATGTCTTTAAGTTCTTTATAACGCTGAAGAACTGTTTGAACGCCACGTGCTGTATCGTAGTGCTCTTGACCAATTACTTGTGGGTCAAGTTGACGTGAAGATGAATCAAGTGGGTCTACCGCTGGGTAAATACCAAGTGATGCGATATCACGTGAAAGTACTACTGTTGCGTCTAAGTGAGCAAAGGTAGTTGCTGGAGATGGATCCGTTAAATCATCCGCAGGTACGTATACCGCTTGGATTGATGTAATTGAACCCGTCTTAGTAGAAGCGATACGCTCTTGAAGCACACCCATTTCTTCAGCAAGTGTAGGCTGGTAACCTACCGCTGATGGCATACGACCAAGTAGTGCAGATACTTCTGTACCAGCAAGAGTATAACGGTAGATGTTATCTACGAAGAAAAGTACATCGCGACCTTCATCACGGAACTTTTCAGCCATAGTAAGACCTGTTAACGCTACGCGTAAACGGTTACCTGGAGGCTCGTTCATCTGACCGTATACAAGCGATACTTTATCAAGTACGTTTGAATCGTTCATCTCATGGTAGAAATCGTTACCCTCACGTGTACGCTCACCAACACCTGCGAATACTGAGTAGCCGCTGTGCTCGATTGCGATGTTACGGATAAGTTCCATCATGTTTACGGTTTTACCAACACCGGCACCACCGAATAAACCAACTTTACCACCTTTAGCAAACGGACATACAAGGTCGATAACCTTGATACCAGTTTCTAAAAGTTCAACTGAACTTGATTGCTCTTCGTATGAAGGTGCTGCACGGTGAATAGACATACGGTCTTCTTCGCCGATTGGACCCGCTTCATCGATTGGCTCACCAAGTACGTTCATGATACGACCAAGTGTTGCTTTACCAACTGGAACTTGAATCGATTCACCTGTATTCATAACTAAAGCACTACGACGTAAACCATCAGTAGTACCCATAGCGATAGTACGCACTACACCGCCACCTAGCTGCTGTTGAACTTCTAGAGTCAAACCAGCTAAATCGCCATCTGTTACTCTTAGTGCGTGGTATACCGCTGGCACGCTATCTTGTGGAAATTCAATATCCACAACGGCGCCGATAATTTGGACGACCTTACCTAAACTCATGTCTATTCCTCTCGTTAATCTTTACCCGAAGCATTAAACTGCTGCTGAGCCAGAACAAATCTCACTAATTTCTTGTGTGATTGCTGCTTGGCGAGCCTTGTTATAAACAAGCTGTAGCTCGTCCATAAGGTCACCTGCGTTATCAGTTGCAGCTTTCATTGCAACCATACGAGCAGCCTGTTCAGAGGCAGCATTTTCTACCACACCTTGGTATGCTTGAGACTCAATAAAGCGTACTAACAAAGACTCTAAAATAGCCTCTGGATTTGGCTCGTATAAGTAATCCCATGTGTGAGCAGATACTTCTTCTTCAGCTTTTGGCAAAGGGAGTAACTGATCTATAATTGGCTCTTGCCTCATGGTATTAACGAATTTGTTATATACCAAGAATAAACGGTCTATTTTGCCTTCAGAAAATGCATCAAGCATAACTTTTACAGGACCAATAACGTCTTGTACTGAAGGTTTATCTCCTAGGCCCGCTTTTTTAGCGAGTAGTTGACCACCAAAACGTTGAAAGAAGCCAGCTGCTTTACTACCTAAAGTAGCAAATTCAGCATCAACACCTTTTTCTTTCCACGCTTTAACATCAAGTGCAACTTTCTTAAACTCGTTTGAGTTTAGACCGCCACACAGACCACGGTCTGTAGAGATAACAATATAACCAACTCGTTTCACTTCACGATCTTTTAAGAACGGGTGAGTAAAATCAAGATTTGCTTGAGCAACACGACCAATTACTTCACGTAATTTGTCAGCGTATGGACGGCTTGAAGCAACGCGTTCTTGCGCCCTTTTCATTTTAGACGCAGCAACCATTTCCATTGCGCTAGTGATCTTTTGAGTATTTTTAATACTCCCGATCTTGCTTTTAATCTCTTTTCCGCTGGCCATGACTCTCTCTCCGAATCAAGGTGTGCTTTAGTTTCCTAAAGCGCACCATTAATAACTAAATTACCAAGTTTGCGTAGACTTGAACTTCGTTAGAAGTTCTTTAAGCTGCGCTTCGATCTCGGCATTCAAGTTACCAGTTTCATTGATTTGAGCCACAAGCTCTGCGTATGTGCTATTTGCATACGAAAGTAAAGCTGCTTCAAAGTCACCGATTTTCGCGATTTCGATGTCTTGAAGGAAGCCTTTTTCAGCAGCAAATAACGACAAAGACATATCAGCAACAGACATTGGCGCGTACTGTTTCTGCTTCATTAGCTCTGTTACACGCTCACCATGCTCAAGTTGAGCACGAGTTGCATCATCAAGGTCAGACGCGAACTGCGAAAACGCAGCTAATTCACGGTACTGAGCTAGGGCTAGACGAATACCGCCACCTAGTTTCTTAACGATTTTAGTTTGTGCAGCACCACCAACACGCGATACCGAGATACCAGCATTTACTGCCGGACGGATACCTGAGTTGAATAAGTCAGTTTCTAAGAAGATCTGACCATCGGTGATAGAGATAACGTTAGTCGGTACGAACGCAGAAACGTCGCCGCCTTGAGTTTCAATGATTGGCAATGCCGTCAATGAACCAGTTTTACCTTTCACTTCACCATTAGTGAACTTTTCAACGTAATCTGCGTTTACACGCGATGCACGTTCTAAAAGACGAGAGTGAAGGTAGAATACGTCACCTGGGTATGCTTCACGGCCTGGTGGACGCTTAAGTAGTAATGAAATTTGACGGTAAGCAACTGCTTGCTTAGACAAATCATCATATACGATTAATGCGTTTTCACCACGGTCACGGAAGTATTCACCCATAGTACAGCCCGCGAACGGTGCTAAGTACTGAAGTGCCGCAGATTCAGAAGCAGATGCAACAACTACGATAGTATTTGCTAGTGCACCATGCTCTTCTAATTTACGAACTACGTTTGCAATAGTAGATGCTTTTTGACCAATCGCAACGTACACACACTTAACGCCTGTGTCTTTTTGATTGATGATTGCATCGATTGCTAGTGCAGTTTTACCTGTTTGGCGATCCCCAATGATAAGTTCACGTTGACCACGACCAACTGGAATCATCGCATCAATAGATTTATAACCAGTTTGAACTGGCTCATCTACAGATTTACGCTCGATTACACCTGGTGCAATTTTTTCTACAGGTTCAAACCCGTCGTTATCTAGAGCGCCTTTACCATCGATTGGAGCACCTAGTGTGTTTACAACACGACCAAGTAAACCAGGACCAACAGGAACTTCTAAAATACGACCAGTTGTATATACTTTTACGCCTTCAGTAAGGTCAGCGTACGGACCCATTACTACTGCACCAATTGAGTCGCGCTCAAGGTTTAGTGCGATAGCATAACGGCTGCCAGGAAGCTCAATCATTTCACCTTGCATACAGTCAGCAAGACCGTGGATGCGGATGATACCGTCAGTAACAGATACAATAGTACCTTCGTTACGAGCTTCACTTACAACTTCGAACTTCTCAATACGTTGTTTGATCAGATCTGAAATTTCAGTGGAATTAAGTTGCATGCTCTTTTTCCCAATTACGATTGTAGTGTTGTAGCTAAGCGGTTTAATTTACCGCGAATAGTACCGTCGATTACAGTGTCGCCAGACCTAATAATAAGTCCACCAACCACTGACGCGTCTTCACTACAATTCAGCTTAACTTTGCGTGCGAAACGTTTTTCAAGTGCCGCTACCAATGACTCTTGTTGCGCAGCAACAAGAGGAGTTGCAGAAATCACATCTACTTCGATTTCTTTATCGTATTCTGCTTTAAATTCAGCAAATAACTGTGCAACTTCAGGTAGAGCTGTCAAACGTCCATTTTCAGCCATCACCTTAACTAGGTTCTGACCTTGTTCGTTGAGCTGCTCAGCACAAAGTTGAATAAATAATTCAGCTTGTGCAGTAGCTGTAGGCATACTCGCTAAAACAGACGAGGCTTGCTCATTGCTGGCTACATGGCCTGCAAAGAACAACATATCATTCCAGCTTTCTAGAGTGCCTTTCTCAACGGCAAGTTCAAAAGCCGCTTTAGCGTATGGGCGAGCGATAGTAGTCAAATTAGACATGCTCATACCCTCCTAATTACAGCTCAGCGACAAGTTTTTCAACGATGTCACTATGTGCGGCTTGATTAATTTCACGCTCTAAAATACGTTCTGCGCCAATCACTGCCAGAGTTGCTACTTGCTTACGTAGTTCTTCTGTTATGCGATTACGTTCAGACTCAACTTCAGAGTGCCCTTGAGCAATGATACTTTCACGCTCTTGCTGACCACGAAGTGTTTCTTCGTCAACAATTAGCACTGCACGCTTTTTAGCTTGATCAATGATATCAGCCGCTTGAGCTTTTGCATCTTTAAGCTGTTCAGCAGCTTTCTTTTGCGCAAGTTCTAAGTCTTTTTCGGCTCTATCAGAGGCAGCTAAACCATCTTCGATTTTTTTCTGGCGAGCTTCAATTGCACCGTTTAGTGGTGGCCATACGTATTTCATACAAAATAATACGAACACCGTAAACGCAATCAATTCACCGATAAGAGTGGCGTTTAAATTCACAACCGCTCCTCCTTAAATAGTAAGCTGTTCAAAGAATAAAATTAAAGTACGAACAACAATACCATAGCGATACCAACACCAATCATTGCTACAGCATCGATTAGACCAGCAAGGATAAACATTTTAACTTGTAGCGAAGGTGCAAGCTCAGGTTGACGCGCACATGCTTCAAGGAATTTACCGCCCATGTTACCAAAACCGATTGCTGTGCCGATTGCACCAAAACCGATTAGTAAAGCTACTGCGATGTATTTTAAGCCTGTTAATAATTCTAAAGCTTCCATTTATTTCTCCAAAGTTTCAATTGTAAAGTTAAAAGTAAAAGTAAAATTGTAAATCTAAAAATTAGTGATTATCTGAACTTGCCATGCTTAGGTATACAATCGTAAGCATCATGAATAAGAATGCTTGTAATGTAATAACTAGAATATGGAATACAGCCCAAACAAAGTGCAACGGTAGTTGCATAAAACCGATAGCGCCGATCAAGATGAAAATCAACTCACCAGCATATAAGTTACCAAACAAACGTAGTGCTAATGAAAACGGTTTAGAAACGAGTGCAATCAGTTCAAGTAATAAGTTAAATGGTATCAAAATAATTTGAACAAACATGTTATTTGAGCTGAACGGATGAAGCGTTAACTCTTTAATAAACCCGCCAATACCTTTTATTTTGATTGAAAAGCCAACCATTAGTATAAATACACCCAGCGCTAGCGCTGAAGTCATATTAATGTCAGTCGTTGGTACAATTTTCATGTACACATCGTGTGAATCCATACCAAATGCAGTCTCACCAACGAAACCTGCAAGTGCTGGAATGAAATCAACTGGTATTAAATCCATTAAGTTCATTAAGAACACCCAAACGAAAATCGTTAAGGCTAATGGTGCAATAAGCTTGCTTTTACCATGGAAAGTATCGCGTACGTTGTCGCCAACAAATTCTACGATTATTTCAATAAAACACTGAAACTTACCAGGTACACCTAGTGTTGATTTTTTAGCGGCACTACGGAAGATCCATAAAAATAATAGACCTAATCCGATAGACCATGCGAGGGTATCTATATGCCATGTCCAGAAACCACTATCCGTACATGCTTTGTTGAAGGCGAGACCTGTATCGGTCGAACACATCTTAGCATTGGTCAAATGGTGCTGGATATGGCCAGATAGAGTAACTTCTTCTGCTGCCATGTTATATCCCAAAAGTTAATGTTTAAAAAAAACGGGGGCGAACAATCCAGTAAATAGCGCCAGTATATAAGTACTAAAAAAAGGTAATAAAATTACCGGAAAATGCTTCAGTACTAGCGCAAACAATACAATTGTTAGCATAAACTTTAATCCGTTGCCGCGTTTCAACGAGGCATACGCTTGATTTGCTCGGCTTGCACCCATATATCTGAATGCATAAAGCGCAAATACAAAGTGCGGAAGTACTGCTACAGCTCCACCAACAAGTGATGAAAGCCCTGCATTGACTCCCGAACTAAAAAAAATAATTACAGCAGCAACTAATGCTACAACACCCTGAAGGCAAATTAACTTTAATACGGCAAGTCGATATGGACTTGCTAACTTGTCAGTCACGTTTAGTTAACCTTTATTGCGTTCTAATTGTTAGGGTGTGAAAACTGGCGAAATTATACTTAATCCTGCCAGTTTTGCAACTTGAGTAGACGCTTTGTAACACGAAATAGCTACAAATGTCCCTTTTCAGACATGTAATAAATTAATGGTGGGTATTGTCGTGATTGATATGATTTAAAATGCCGTCAAGTTCATCTAAATTAGTATAAGAAATAACAAGCTTACCTTTGCCTTTTTTATTGTAGTTAATCTCAACTTTGGCACCTAGGTTTTCAGCGAGTTGTTGCTCTAACTGCTTAACATCAGGATCTTTTTCGGTTACTTCTTTAGCAGGTACAGGCTCTAAGATAGAACGTACGAGCTTTTCAATTTCTCGAACGGTTAGTGCTTTAGCAACCGCTAAACGAGCAGCATCTGACTGCGCTTCACCTTCAAGAGCTAACAGACAACGAGCATGGCCCATTTCGATATCGCCATGTTCTAACAGAATTTTTACATCGTTATTTAAATTATTTAAACGCAGTAAATTAGTTACTGTTGTACGTGATTTACCAACGGCATCGGCTACTTGCTGATGTGTTAGTTCAAATTCTATAAGTAAACGATTAAGTGCAACCGCTTCTTCCATAGCATTTAAATCTTCACGCTGAATATTTTCTATCAGTGCAATCGCAACGGCAGCTTCATCAGGTACATCTTTAATAATACAAGGCACTGTTTCAAGCTTAGCTATTTGCGCAGCGCGCCAACGACGCTCACCAGCAATAATTTCGAAGCTATTGTGTGCAATAGGGCGCACAACAATGGGTTGAATAATACCTTGTGAGCGAATAGAACTAGCAAGCTCCTCTAACGCCTCTTCAGACATGTCTTTACGAGGTTGGTATTTACCCGAGTGTAAAAACTCTATTGGGAGTTTTTGTAATTCACTATTATTAGCCGCAGCATTTTGCACAGCCTCAGAAACGTTTGATGTGTCTTGTTCCTTGCTTGGGCTTGGTGCAGGCTTTGACGAACTTAAAAGTGCATCGAGTCCTCGGCCTAAACCTCGTTTTTTAGCAGACATGTTATTTTTTTACCTCAAAGTTAGGCGACAACGGACGCTGTTTTTTCTTTTCTGCGTAACATTTCACCAGCGAGTGCTAAATATGCTTTAGCACCACTTGATGCCCGGTCATAGTACATAGCAGGAGTACCAAAACTAGGTGCCTCCGCTAAACGAACATTACGCGGGATCACCGTACGGTATACCTTATCGCCAAAATGTTGTTTTAATTGTTCTGATACATCATTTGCCAAACGGTTACGCGGGTCGTACATAGTACGAAGTATACCTTCAATTTGTAAGCTAGGATTCACTAACTTAGCAAGCTGCGTAATCGTATCCATTAATGCGGTTAACCCTTCAAGTGCATAATACTCACACTGCATTGGCACTAAAATAGAATCAGCTGCGGCCATTGCGTTAACAGTTAACATATTTAGAGAGGGCGGACAGTCGATAAAAATAAATTCGTACTGGTCCTGAATTTTTTCAAGTGCGTTACGTAAACGCACTTCACGGGCAAATAATTCCATAAGTTTAACTTCTGCAGCGGTAACATCACCGTTTGCAGCAATCATATGGTATTCACCAGACGTTTCTTTGATGATAACGTCTTCTATAGGTTTATCTTCAATAAGTAAGTCGTAAATAGTTGGCACGTCGCCATACTTATCTACGCCACTCCCCATAGTCGCATTACCTTGCGGATCGAGATCAATTAACAGCACTTTACGTTTCGTTGCAGCCATAGACGCAGCGAGGTTAACAGCGGTTGTAGTTTTACCCACTCCACCTTTTTGATTTGCTAATGCGATGACTTTTGCCACGGTGTCTCTGATCCCTAGTCTTTAGAAAGAATAATTAAATGTCGTTGTGCATCTAAATTAGGTACTTCTAATGCAATTTTTTGCTCAAACTTAACGCCTGCAGGTAGTGACTCTAGCTCTTCGCTAGGGAACACGCCTTTAAGTGCTATAAATTTACCCGAATGATCGATTAAGTGCGAACACCAGTCAACCATATCTTGTAATGAAGCAAAAGCACGACTTAGTACGCCGTCTAATTTAACACTTGGTTGATATTCTTCAACTCTTGACTGAACCGGGGTTACATTATCAAGACCAAGCTCATGTTTAACATGCATTAAAAATCGTACACGTTTACCTAAGCTATCTAATAACACAAAATGTGTATTAGGTAATGCAATTGCTAATACGATACCCGGTAATCCAGGACCCGTTCCAACATCAATATAATGATGACCGGGTAAGTGAGGCGCAACAACTAAGCTATCCATAATATGCTTAATCATCATTTCTTCAGGTAAGCGTACTGAGGTTAAGTTATAAGCCTTATTCCACTTATTCAATAACTCGACGTAACGAACTAGCTGTTGCTGTTGTTTTTCTGTTAGCGCAATATCAGTTTGCGCTAACAATGTAGTTAATTGTTGCTGTAACACTATGTACCCTTACCGTTACGCGGATTTGCGTAATAAGCCTTGCTTCTTCAGATACACTAATAATAGCGAAATCGCCGCTGGGGTGATACCAGAAATACGCGATGCTTGACCAATAGTGTCAGGACGCGACTCAATAAGCTTGGCAACTACCTCATTTGACAAACCAGATACGGTTTTATAATCAAACTCTTTTGGTAAAATTGTTTGCTCATGACGAAGCTGTTTGTTGATCTCATCTTGTTGACGCGCAATATAACCTGCGTACTTAGTATGGATCTCAACTTGTTCAAGTGCCGCTTTGTTTGTAAATTCAGATCCTAATCCTTCTATAGCCATAAGATCGTTATAACGAATCTCTGGGCGACGAAGTAATTCTTCTAAACTTGCTTCACGTGTAAGCGGTGTTTTCAGTAATGCATTTACTTGTTCTACAACGGCGTGATCTTTATGAATCCACGTATCTTTAATGCGTTGCTTCTCTTTTTCGATTACTTCCATTTTTTCGTTAAATGCCTGCCAGCGTTCGTCATTAACTAAACCTAGTTCACGGCCTTTTTCAGTTAAACGAATATCAGCATTATCTTCACGAAGTAATAAACGGTATTCGGCACGACTGGTAAACATGCGGTACGGTTCTTTTGTACCTAATGTTGCTAAGTCGTCGATTAATACACCCACGTAAGCTTCATCACGACGTGGTGTCCAAGA
Organism: Pseudoalteromonas sp. SWN29; assembly: GCF_015864465.1. Classification (NCBI taxonomy): domain Bacteria; kingdom Pseudomonadati; phylum Pseudomonadota; class Gammaproteobacteria; order Alteromonadales; family Pseudoalteromonadaceae; genus Pseudoalteromonas; species Pseudoalteromonas sp. SWN29. The sequence goes on along the minus strand of NZ_JADYXE010000029.1, from coordinate 41,078 downwards.
ATCTTTGCCTTGTACTTTTAGTGCAGCATTCATCCCTGCAATTAAGCCTTGTGCACCGGCTTCTTCATAACCAGTTGTACCGTTAATTTGACCCGCAAAAAATAAACCTTCAATAAATTTAGTTTCTAAAGATTGTTTTAAATCACGTGGATCAAAGTAATCATATTCAATTGCGTAACCAGGTCGACAAATATGTGCATTTTCAAAACCTGTAATCGATTGCACAATTTCAAGTTGTACATCAAACGGTAAACTAGTCGAAATACCATTTGGGTATAATTCGTATGATGTTAAACCTTCAGGTTCAACAAATATTTGATGTTTATCTTTATCTGCAAAACGAACAATTTTATCTTCAATTGAAGGGCAGTATCGTGGACCAATACCTTCAATAACACCTGAGTACATAGGTGAGCGATGTAAGTTTTTACGAATAACATCATGTGTTTTTTCGTTTGTGTAAGTTATGTAACACGGTATCTGTTGTGGGTGATCTGATTGTTTACCCATAAACGAAAACACAGGAGTTGGTGTATCACCTGGCTGTGCTTCCATTTTTGTAAAATCAACAGTACGTGCATCAATACGTGGAGGTGTACCTGTTTTTAAACGATCAACTCTAAATGGATGTTCACGTAAGCGATCAGCTAAAGCGATTGAAGGAGGATCGCCTGCACGACCGCCTTTATAATTTTCTAAACCAATATGAATTAAGCCGCCTAAAAAAGTACCCACGGTTAAAACAACACTTGGTGCACTAAAACGTAAACCCATTTGAGTTACTACGCCAGTAACACGATCGTTTTCAACAATAAGATCATCACATGATTGTTGAAAAATCTTAAGGTTATCTTGGTTTTGTAATGTTGTTTGAATAGCCGCTTTGTACAAAGCGCGATCTGCTTGTGCTCGAGTAGCACGAACAGCAGGTCCTTTTGAAGAATTTAGTGTACGAAATTGGATCCCGCCTTTATCAATGGCCTGTGCCATTGCACCACCAAGAGCGTCGATCTCTTTTACCAAATGACCTTTGCCAATCCCACCAATTGCTGGGTTGCAAGACATTTGACCAAGGGTATCCATATTGTGAGTCAGTAGCAGGGTATTCATCCCCATACGGGCAGCTGCTAATGCGGCTTCAGTGCCAGCATGTCCACCACCTACTACGATAACGTCAAAATTTTCGTGAAAAATCATTAATGGGATCCTACTTAAATCAAACCGGTAAACTTCAAAAGGGAGCGTATTCTACCTAGAAATTGGCAGAAGATAAATGATTAAACAAAGGGCAAGATCTAAGTATGTGATCTCTAATAATATAAAGGATCTTTTAAAGAGATCTTTTATTACTATTACTACTACTGATCGAATTTTCTGTTGATAAGGTTTAGATCTTCATTTAAAACATGAAATTAGATCAGATCTAAAGGTGTTAATATGATCGGATCATCCAGCAAATAAGCTCTGATCAAAAAGGCACTTTATGCACAGGGTTGAATCAGTTGGATCTTATCCAATGGATAAGCATGCTTTAAAACGCAGTTTATTCAATCTTTATCCACAAAACCTATTAAATTATTAGTAAATTGTGGGTAACTTTATATATAACTTTTTACTTGATCTATCTATTTTATGCCTGTTTGAGCTATCCAAGAATCCAACCATGTTAATGCAGTGTCTTCTGGTAGTGCTTCATCGAGAATATTAAGCTCTAAACGTTCTGCTACTTTTATAGCGCCTTTTTGAGTTAATAAGGCATCTATATTACGTCCTGCTAGGTTATAAGTGTCATAACTAGTGTCGCCTAAAGCGATTACTGAATATTTTAATTCAGATAAATCATCTGCTTGAGTTACATCTTCAACAAAACTAATAAGATTTTCAGGGTAATCACCTGCACCATAAGTTGATGTGCAGATTAACCAAATGGTATTTTGCTGATCAATATCGCTAAATTCAGGTTGATCATGTAGTTGCGTAGTAATACCAAGGTTATTAAGCGCGTCGCTTAATTGCTCTGCAACATACTCGGCTGATCCCATTTGGCTGCCGACAATAAGATTTACTGAACTCATGAATATTAGTGATCACATTGGTTTTAATTGCCGCCTATGATAACTGAGTGAGGATAACAGTAAAGTTAAGAGTGCTTTTTTGTATAACTATTTTTGCGGTAATTTTACACTCATTCAAAATTGTGTCTTTAAGTTGTTGATAATATAGTGTTTAACAAATTATCTTTAAATGTAATCTTCTGATCAAGTTGTTGATAACAGTGGGGAAAGCTCTGCTTAAACTGCTTTTTTAGGTTGTTTTATATTCGCTAAGTTATTGATATTACTTGTCAGTAAAGAATTAAATTGTAAATATCTTAATTAAAAATACATGTTGATCATAATGTGGATATAAAGCCTGTTGATAACCTTAAATTTAGATCGAAAATAATTTTTAAAAATGATCTAATAAAGCAGATCTAATGAAATTAATTAAAAATAAGTTCATAAATAGATAAATTACAATTGATCATGAGGTTTTTGCAGCTGATTTACCTAGTTTTGGTATTTATTTGAGCTGAAAATTAGGTATTGTGGATAAGTGATCTCGGTATTTTTAATTTTATGCGAGTTTAGAGCTGCTATTTTTATTAATTTTGCTGGTGGAGTAAGCAGATCAAAAGTTTTGAATACTTAGCAGTTGAGTTATTTTATTTAAAAATCACAGTGATCATCAAATTATATGTTGTCAAAAGTAAGCTTTTTAGAGTACTAATCAGTGTTTTTTAGCTCTTTAATTGAGCGAATAGCATCATCTTTTGCGTGTATGAGGTGTGTTTTAGTGCATTTTTGTGAGCTAAAGTAAGTATAAGGAAGCTATTTATAACTACTTTTTGTATGACATATAACGCTATTAAAGCGTGCGGTTGTTTGAAAAGGCATTGGTTTTAGTCTTAATAATAGGTGTAATTTGTGCTATTAATTCCCCCAATAAGCACTCTCAGTATTGCCTACTCTATATAATCTGACCTCTCTTAGCACGTAACAAAGGTAGTTTTGGATATGATTTTATTGGCAGTAATTTGCAGGCATCAGGTGTATAAATACATATTTTACAGCAGAATATTTTACATAAAAAAAGAGCACCTAAGTGCTCTTATAATAAAAATATATCTGTAATAGGGTGTTTATTTACCAATACAAAACGAGCTAAATATTTTGCCAAGTAGGTCATCTGAGGTAAATTCGCCTGTAATTTCATTTAAATGCTGTTGTGTTAAACGCAGTTCTTCAGCGAGTATTTCACCAGCAATGTGCATTTCTAATTGTGTTTTACCCGTTTCTAAATGATACGCAGCACTTTCTAGTGCATCTAAATGACGACGGCGCGCCATAAAGCCACCTTCTGTTGCGCCTTGAAAGCCTATACACGCTTTTAAATGCTCGCGAACAAGTTCAATACCGTCAGCATTTTTAGCACTTAAGCTGATTACCGGGTATTGTTGCTCTTGCTCCATTCCGACTATGTCGCCCGATAAATCAGCTTTATTTCTGATGACCGTAACCCCCATACCTTCTGGTAATTTTGCCATAAATTCAGGCCAAATTTTGTGCGGGTCAGTATCTATAGTGTCAGTGCCATCAAGCATAAATAAAACGCGGTCGGCTTGGTTTATTTCATCCCATGCACGCTCAATACCTATTTGCTCTACTCTGTCTGGGCTTTCGCGTAGGCCTGCTGTATCTATAATATGCAGTGGCATACCATCTATATGTATATGCTCTCTTAGTACGTCGCGAGTGGTACCGGCTATTTCTGTTACGATTGCGGCTTCACGACCGGCTAGAGCGTTAAGCAGGCTTGATTTACCCGCATTAGGGCGACCTGCAATAACAACACGCATACCTTCGCGCATGATGCTGCCTTGCTTGGCTTGGTTGGTTACAGTGTTAAGCTGAGTAATAATCGCGTCTAAGTCGCCTGACACTTTACCATCGGATAAAAAATCAATTTCTTCATCAGGAAAGTCTATTGCTGCTTCTACATACATACGTAAGTGAATTACTTTTTCTACGAGTGTTTCTATGTGCTTAGAAAATTCACCTTGGAGAGACTGTAGGGCGCTTTTAGCGGCTTGCTCGCTGGTAGCATTAATTAAGTCGGCGATGGCTTCAGCTTGTGTTAAATCAAGCTTGTCGTTCATAAATGCGCGCTCAGAAAACTCACCAGGCTTTGCTAATCGAACGCCCTCTATTTTACTAATTTCTTTAAGTAACATATCCAGCACTACAGGGCCGCCATGGCCTTGTAATTCAAGTACGTCTTCACCAGTAAATGAGTTAGGGCCTGCAAAGTAAATGGCAATACCTTGATCAAGTTGCTCGCCAGCAAGGCTTTTAAATGGCACATAATCGGCGTAGCGAACTTTAGGTATTTTACCTACTACTTTTTCGGCGACACTTTTAGCAAGGCTACCTGAAACGCGAATAATACCAACACCACCACGTCCAGGTGCTGTTGCTTGTGCTGCAATTGTATCTTGATTGATCATGCTATTAATTTGCCAACGATGAGTAACTTTATGCCCGTATTGTAACCTATCGATTTATTTGTAGCGAATAGCTGTGGTGAAAAACAGGCAATAAAAAAGGCGACCGAAGTCGCCTTTATATAAGTAGGAGCTTAGTTAGCCTCTTACTTTAATTCCTTTCTTTTCCATGCCACGATAGATGATTAACATCTGGACAATAGAAATAAGGTTAGACACTAACCAGTAAAGAACTAAACCAGATGGGAACCATAAGAAGAATACAGAGAAGATAACCGGCATAAAGGTCATCATTTTTTGCTGCATTGGATCAGTAACCGTCATAGGTTGTAGCTTTTGCGTCACAAACATACTCGCACCAAATAATATTGGTAGTACGTAGTACGGGTCTTGTGCAGAAAGGTCATTTAACCAAAAAATAAATTCAGCATGGCGAAGTTCAGTAGACTCTAAGAATACGTAGAACAAGGCTAAGAAAATTGGCATTTGTAGCAAAATAGGGAAACAGCCACCCATTGGGTTAACTTTTTCTTTTTTGTACATTTCCATAGTTGCTTGGCCGAACTTTTGACGGTCATCACCAAACTTTTCTTTAAGGGCTGCCATTTTAGGCTGTAGGGCACGCATTTTAGCCATTGAAGTGTATTGCGCTTTAGTAAGTGGGTACATTAACGATTTTACGATAATAGTGATGGCAATAATTGCTACACCCCAGTTACCTAAAATGCTGTGTAGCCATTTTAGCAATACAAATAAAGGTTGCGAAATAAACCATAACCAACCGTAATCTACAGTTAGGTCTAGGTCTGGGTGAATCGCTTCAAGAATATCTGACTCTTTAGGGCCCATATAATAAGTAGCAGTTAGTGTTTGTTCACTACCAGCTTGAATATTTACAGCAGGGTCTTTAGCACCAATAATAGCGGCATTACTTTTTGTAATTAAGCTATAAATTGTATTTGATTGATCTTGCATTGGAACCCAAGCACTTACAAAGTAATGCTGAATAAAGGCAACATAACCACCTTGTGTACTCTTATTTAGGTTTTTATCAGCCATATCAGAAAAACTATACTTTTCGTAAGGTTCTTCGTCAGTACCGTATGCAGCACCTAAATAGTTTTGGTCAACCATGCTGCCTTTTTCTTGTACGGTACGCTTAATTTGCGTGTATAGCTGTACTTGAAGTGGTGTGCTTGTTGTATTGTTAACTTTGTATTCTAAACCAACATCATATTGACCTTTTTTGAATACGTACGTCTTAGTAAAGTTAACACCATTACTATCAGTAAACTGAAGTGGAACGCGAAGCTCATCACCCGTTAAGGTATATGTTTTTTGTTCGGTACTATAAGTAGGGCGACCATTAGCTGATGCATCAGGGCCATTTAAGCCAATTAAGCCACTTTGTGAAAAGTATTGTCTACCTTCAATAAGCTCACCAAGAAGCATATAAGGTGTGTCGCTACCTTTGGTATCTTCATACTGAAGAAGATCTGCTTCAACAATATCACCGCCTTTGGTGTCAATTTTAACTTTAAAAACGTCAGTAGTGATATTAATTACAGAACGTTTAGCTAAAGTTGCTGAAGCGGGTAAACCTGAATCTGACGATGAAGGGATATAATCATCCGACTCTGGTGAATTTGCTTGTAGTGTTTGTGTTGTGGCACTTGGATCGACTTTAGGCTTGTTGTAATCATTATCCCATTCTTGGAACAATAAAAACGACACTAGCATTAGGCCAATTAATAAAAACGTGCGTTGCGATTCCATAACAGCTCTTATTTCTCGTGTTGGTGGTTAATATGGGTTAATTTTTCAGGGACGGGGTCTTCTCCACCTGAATGTAAAGGATGGCATTTTAATATGCGTTTTAAAGCTAACCAACTACCTTTTACCGATCCATGCAATTTAATTGCTTGAATAGCATAACTAGAACAGGTTGGATTAAAACGACAATGCGGACCTAACAGCGGGCTAATCCACTTTTGATAACCGCGGATAAATAACACTAAACAATAAGTTGGTAAAGCAACAAGTGGTTTAAGTAACCTCATGATGTTTATGCCCCTACTTAAGTTTAGTGAGATAGATATCATGTATTTAAAGACTCAATTAGAAATTTTAAATGCATGATTAAAAGGTGAGCTAAAGATACATTAATTAACCCTGCAATTCTATTGCAATTAGGGTTGTTTGTTAGATTTAGCTGATTTGTTTGGGCGTTTCTTAAAAGGTGGCGGTTTTGGTGCACCTGGTTTACAGCGTTCGTTAATTTTTCGCCATAATTTAGTAAGTTGTTTGGTTATTTCTTCATTAGACTGCTCATCAATACCATTTTTAACCATAAGCACAATATCAATATTATCGATGCTGTGTTGATTTAAACGAAAACTTTCGCGAGCGAGACGTTTAATACGGTTTCGTTGGCATGCCTTTTTTACACGTTTTTTAGCAACAGTAAGACCTAACCGAGGTTTTTCTTGGTCATTTGGTTTAGCTAATAGAGTAAAGAAAGGAGTTGCAGCCCGAGCGGGTTCATTAAATATGCGAGAGTAATGCGAGGGAGTTAACAGACGTAACTCCCTGCCAAAGCTAAAGTCTTCCACTTATAAATTAAGCAGAAAGAACTTTGCGGCCTTTAGCGCGGCGACGTGCTAATACTTTACGGCCATTTACAGTTGCCATGCGAGCACGGAAGCCGTGTGCACGTTTGCGTTTTAAAACGCTAGGTTGAAAAGTTCTTTTCATAACAATCTCATCCGATCGGTTAAAGTTAAAACATCCTATACAGGTCGCGATCCTGGCATAGGTGCCATTGCGAGCGCGAGATATTATAGAGTAAGTAATGTAAAGTCAATCATAATTACGTTAAGGGTATATAACCCACCTACTACTATATAAGAGATCATATAAGGCGATCTGTTAGGATCATCATAAATAAGAAGTTTTCCACAGCCCCTGTATAAAAAGTGAATAAAAGCAGGGGAAAAGTAAATTGGATCGTAAATTTGGTTCGCGATCTTGGTGTTATTTTGTTATGATCTCCTCTCAGGATCTAAAATAAAAACTGTTTTAAATCAGCTTGTTAATGATTTTATACATCGATGTCAACAATTTTATAAAAATCAATCTTTTACTTGTGGATAAAGTGTCTTCATAATACGCGGTCTTGGGTCGCTTATTGGACCATTTGAACGCAATAAATGTATGATTTATAATCATTAATGATGTGCGGGAATAAAAATTATATCTCTGGGAGTTTAACTGTGTATCTGTCGGTTTGGCAAAGTTGTTTATATGTATTGCAAGATGAGCTGCCTTCGCAGCAATTCAGTATGTGGGTAAGACCGCTACAAGCAGAAAGTACCGAAGATACCTTGACGATTTATGCACCTAATCGCTTTGTGCTTGATTGGGTGAGAGAAAAGTACCTAAATAGAATTAACGAATTATTAGTAGAGATTTGTGGTGTTGAAGCACCAAAACTACGTTTTGATGTAGGTAGTAAACCTTTATTAAATGCACAAGCTGCACCGGTTATAGAAACTCAATCGGCACCAAGTGCACACGCTTCTGCAAAACAACAGCCTCGCGAGCAAAAGCCAGTTGTTGAACCTGCACCTAAGTCAGGTTACAAATCTAACATTAAAGAAAATTATACTTTTGACAGCTTTGTTGAAGGTAAATCTAACCAATTAGCAAAAGCTGCGGCCACACAAGTTGCCGACAATCCTGGCTCTGCTTTTAACCCTGTATTTATATACGGCGGTACTGGTTTAGGTAAAACTCATTTATTACATGCGGTAGGTAATGGCATTATGGCAAATAAGCCAGATGCTAAAATTGTTTACATGCATTCAGAACGCTTTGTCCAAGACATGGTAAAGGCACTACAAAATAATGCGATAGAAGAATTTAAGCGTTATTACCGCAGTGTTGATGCATTAATGATTGATGATATTCAATTTTTTGCTAACAAAGAGCGTTCACAAGAAGAGTTTTTTCATACCTTTAATGCATTGCTCGAAGGTAACCAACAAATCATTTTAACCTCTGACCGTTATCCTAAAGAGATTGAAGGCGTTGAAGATAGGCTTAAATCACGTTTTGGTTGGGGATTAACAATCGCGATAGAGCCACCAGAGCTTGAAACGCGCGTTGCTATTTTGATGAAAAAAGCCCAGCAAAGTAAGATTAACTTACCACACGAAGTTGCTTTTTTTATTGCCAAAAAATTACGCTCGAACGTACGTGAATTAGAAGGTGCACTTAACCGTGTAATTGCTAACGCTAACTTTACCGGTCGTCCAATTTCTATCGATTTTGTAAAAGAAGCGCTTCGCGATTTACTTGCCTTGCAAGATAAACTGGTTACCATAGACAATATTCAGCGCACCGTTGCTGAGTACTATCGAATTCGTATATCAGATCTGTTATCTAAGCGCCGCAGCCGCTCTATAGCGAGGCCGCGCCAAGTAGCTATGGCATTATCTAAAGAATTAACTAATCACAGCTTACCTGAGATTGGTGACGCATTTGGTGGACGCGATCATACGACCGTATTACATGCATGTCGTAAGATAAAATCACTACGTGACGAAAGCCACGAAATTAAAGAAGATTACCAAAACTTAATAAGAACATTGTCATCTTAGGGCTGACTTTATTATGCAAATAACAATATCAAGACAACAATTTTTAAAGCCATTGGTGCAAGTGTCGGGCGCAATAGAGCGCAAACACACGTTGCCAATTTTATCTAACGTTTTGTTAGTGGTAGAAAACGGACAACTTTCAATGACGGGTACTGACCTTGAAATTGAATTAGTTTCTGGCGTATTTGTAGGTGATGATATTGCCGATACAAAACTAACGTTACCCGCTAAAAAGTTACTCGATATTTGTAAAAGTCTACCAGATGGTTCGGACATTACTTTAAGCTTGCAAGAGCACCAATTACTTTTAACTAGTGGTAAAAGCCGTTTTTCATTAACGACTTTATCTGCTGATGATTTTCCAAATTTAGAAGAGTGGGATGGAGAAGTTGAATTTCAACTTACTCGTTTAGAGTTACGTAAGTTACTCGAAAGCACGCATTTTTCAATGGCCAATCAGGACGTACGTTATTACCTAAATGGTATGTCGTTTGAAGTAGATAATACCGATATAAAAACAGTAGCAACAGATGGTCACCGTTTAGCTATAGCGCAAAAGCAATTAACGCAATCGCTTAATACTCAACGCCAATTAATTATACCTCGCAAAGGTGTGCAAGAAATTATGCGTCTTATGGTCGCTGATGATGAATTGGTAACAATTCAGTTTGGTGCCAACCATATTCGTATTATCGATCTTGAGTTTACATTTACAAGTAAACTAGTTGATGGACGTTTTCCTGATTACCGTCGTGTATTACCGCGCGGTGGCGACAAAGTAATTACAGCTAACCGCGAATGGTTACGAAATGCGTTTCAACGTGTGTCTATTTTATCTAATGAAAAGTTTCGTGGTGTACGCTTAAACTTATCAAACGGCTTATTAAAAATTACGGCTAACAACCCAGAGCAAGAACAAGCTGAAGAAGTTGTTGAAGTAAGTTACGAAGGCGCAGACCTAGAAATAGGGTTTAACGTGTCTTACGTATTAGACGTACTTAACACTCTAAAAACAGAAGACGTACTATTTACATTAGCCGACTCAAATAGCAGTGCCTTAATTGAAGGCGCTGGTGATGAAGAAGCAATGTATGTTGTTATGCCTATGCGTTTATAAGATTATAAATACATAATGAGCTTAAGTCATTTGAGCCTCAAATATTTTCGTAATATTGAGGCGCTGACGTTAGAACCAGTCAACGGCGTTAATATAATTTATGGTGAAAATGGCAGCGGAAAAACCAGCCTTTTAGAGGCTATTTATTACCTTTCTCACGGCAAATCTTTTCGTACTCCAAAACACAAAAGTATTATTGCGCATCAGCAAGAGCAGTTTGTAATTCACGGACGAAAAACGATACACGACTTATCTATTCCAATTGGTATTAGTAAAACCCAAACGGGTGAAACTAATTTAAAAATTCAAGGTAAGGCGAGCCGTAAAATATCTGAGCTAGCTCAGCTTATGCCTGTACAAATTATCACACCAGAGAGTTACTCCTTATTTTTTGGTGGGCCGAAAGAGCGCAGAAAGTTTTTAGATTTAGGTTTGTTCCACGTGGAACATGAGTTCTTTTTTTTATGGCAGTCATTTAATAAAGTACTTAAACAACGCAATGCGTTGTTAAAAACTAAGCCAAAGAATTATTTTGACCAAATTAAGTTTTGGGACAAAGAATTTGTTAGACTGGCTGAAGAAATAAATAAATTAAGATTGGCGTATATAAGTAGGTTTAAGCAGCAATTTTTTGATAAAATGTGTGCAGAATTAACGCTTGTACGTGATTTAGAAATGACCTTTAACGCAGGTTGGAAAGAGACTGAATCTCTTGCAGATGCGTTAGAGCAAAACTTTGAGCGAGATGCTCGCCAAGGGTTTACAAGTAAAGGCCCTCATAAGGCTGATTTTAGTTTTAGTGTCGCTGGCAACAGTGTAGAGAATACGTTCTCACGCGGTCAATTAAAGTTACTATTGTATGCGTTAAAAGTTACGCAAAATAGCTTAATTGAGTCAGAGACAGATAAGCAATCTATATTGCTAATAGATGATCTACCTTCAGAGTTAGGCGAAGATACAAAAGAGAAAGTGGGTCAATTACTTGCTCACTGCAGTTCTCAAATTTTTATCTCTTCAATTTTGTCTGAAAGTATTTCTGCTGTGGTGGAACCCATGCAACGAGAACTACAAATGTTCCACGTGAAACATGGCAACCTAATAACAAGATAAGTGGGATTAACCATGTCTGAGAATTATGACTCGTCGAGTATTAAAGTACTTAAAGGATTAGACGCAGTAAGAAAGCGTCCTGGAATGTATATTGGGGACACCGATGATGGCACAGGCTTACACCACATGGTGTTTGAGGTCGTTGATAACTCGATCGATGAAGCCTTAGCAGGTCATTGTGATGATATTTACGTAACGATTCACTTAGACGGTTCTGTCTCAGTACGAGATAACGGTCGTGGTATCCCAACTTCTATTCATGAAGAAGAAGGCGTATCAGCAGCCGAAGTTATTATGACGGTACTTCATGCTGGTGGTAAGTTTGATGATAACTCTTATAAAGTATCAGGTGGCTTACACGGTGTTGGTGTTTCTGTTGTAAATGCACTTTCAGAAAAACTAAAACTTACAGTTCGCCGTGAAGGTAAACTTCATGAGCAGTTTTACACTATGGGTGTGCCAGATGCACCTCTAGCTGTTATTGGTGAATCGGACACGACTGGTACAGAACTACGCTTTTGGCCAAGTGGTGAAACATTCACAAACTTAGATTTTCATTACGAAATTTTAGCTAAGCGTTTACGCGAGCTTTCATTCCTAAATTCAGGTGTGAGCATCATTTTAAATGATGAACGTGAAGAAAATAAATCTGACCACTTTAAATACGAAGGCGGTATTCAAGCTTTCGTTGAATACTTAAACCGTAATAAAACACCTATACACAAAGGTGTATTCCATTTTACTCATGAGCGTGAAGAAGATGGTATTAGCGTTGAAGTATCAATGCAGTGGAATGATGCATACCAAGAAAACATTTACTGTTTTACAAATAATATTCCACAACGTGATGGTGGTACTCACTTAGCCGGTTTTAGATCAGCGCTAACACGTACACTTAATAACTACATGGAAAAAGAAGGCTTTAACAAAAAAGCTAAAACAACCAGCAATGCTACCGGTGATGATGCCCGTGAAGGCTTAACGGCTGTTGTTAGTGTTAAAGTTCCTGATCCTAAGTTCTCATCGCAAACTAAAGATAAGCTAGTTTCAAGTGAAGTTAAGTCAGCAGTTGAACAAGCAATGGCTGAAAAATTCACTGAGTTTTTATTAGAAAACCCAACTGATGCCAAAATTGTAGTAGGTAAGATTATTGATGCCTCACGTGCTCGTGAAGCGGCGCGTAAAGCCCGTGAAATGACACGTCGTAAAGGTGCAATGGACTTAGCTGGTTTACCAGGTAAGCTAGCTGATTGCCAAGAAAAAGATCCAGCCCAATCTGAACTATATATAGTGGAAGGGGACTCTGCTGGCGGATCAGCCAAGCAGGGACGTAACCGTAAAAACCAAGCTATTCTTCCACTTAAAGGTAAAATCTTAAACGTAGAAAAAGCACGTTTTGACAAAATGTTATCTTCGCAAGAAGTAGCAACACTAATTACTGCATTAGGGTGTGGTATTGGTCGTGACGAATATAATCCTGAAAAGTTACGTTATCATCGTATTATCATCATGACCGATGCGGACGTGGATGGTTCTCACATTCGTACGTTACTATTAACATTCTTCTATCGCCAAATGCCTGAAATTGTAGAACGCGGCTATATTTACATTGCTCAACCACCACTTTATAAAGTGAAAAAAGGTAAGCAAGAGCGTTATATTAAAGATGACCCTGCATTAGTTGAATACCTAACATCGCTTGCTCTTAATGGTGCAGCGTTGTATGCAAATGCAAGTACAGATGCACCAGCTCTTGAAGGTGAGGCACTAGAGTCAATAGTTCACGATTATCAAAACACAGTTAAAGTAATTGAGCGTTTAAAGCGTAAATACCCTAACACGGTAATGGAACGCTTAATTTATCAAACAGAATTGAAAACTGATGACCTTTCAGACGAAGCTAAAGTAATTGCTTGGACTAAAGTGTTGGTTGACGACCTGATTGCACGTGATGAAGATGCGACTATTTTCCATGCTGGTACAGAGCATGATGCTGAGCGTAATATGTATTACCCGGTTGTGAATATTCGTCAGCACGGTGTTGATAAAGCGCACGTACTTCATTATGACTTTATTGCGTCACGTGACTACCAACGCATTGCTGTGACTGGTACTAACATCGCAAACATCCTTAGCGAAGGTGCATATATTCAACGTGGTGAGAAAACAAAACCTGTTGATAACTTTGTGGATGCTTTGGAATGGTTGATCACAGAATCGAAGCGCGGGATCTATATTCAACGCTATAAAGGACTGGGCGAAATGAACCCAAGCCAGCTTTGGGAGACCACAATGGATCCTAGTGCTCGCCGTATGTTACAAGTAACGATCGAAGATGCTGTTGGCGCGGATCAATTATTTGCGACCTTAATGGGCGATCAAGTAGAGCCTCGTCGTGAGTTTATTGAAAATAACGCACTACGTGTAGTTAACCTAGACGTGTAAAAATATTACTTACATTGAAAAAGGAGCCTAATGGCTCCTTTTTTATTTTCTACACAAACTGCTTAAAACCTGAGTGTACACACGGTATACTAAGGGTAATTTTCACGCTACTTCTTAGATAGTAAAAAGCCAAATATGCAAAAATATGACGTAAAAACCTTTCAAGGTTTGATCCTGGCTTTACAGGATTATTGGGCACAGCAAGGCTGTGTCATTATTCAACCACTTGATATGGAAGTGGGCGCAGGGACATTTCACCCGCAAACATTTTTAAAGTCTATTGGTCCAGAGCCAATGGCGAGTGCATACGTGCAACCGTGTCGTCGTCCTACCGATGGTCGTTACGGTGAAAATCCAAATCGCTTACAACATTACTACCAATTTCAAGTAGTTTTAAAGCCATCGCCAGATAACATCCAAGAGCTTTACTTAGGCTCTTTAGCGGCTATGGGTATCGATACACTAACTCACGAAGTTCGCTTTGTAGAAGACAACTGGGAATCACCTACATTAGGTGCCTGGGGCTTAGGTTGGGAAATTTGGTTAAACGGCATGGAAGTAACGCAATTTACCTACTTCCAGCAAGTTGGCGGTATTGAATGTTCACCTGTAACAGGTGAGATTACTTACGGCCTAGAGCGTTTAGCAATGTACATTCAAGGCGTAGATAGTATTTACGACTTAGTATGGGCAGACGGTCCACTAGGGCGCGTAACCTACGGTGACGTGTTCCATCAAAATGAAGTAGAGCAGTCTACTTATAACTTTGAACACGCAAACGTAGAAGACTTATTTGCTCAGTTTGATAAATGCGAAGCAGAAAGCCAAAAGTTAATTGAAGCTAACTTACCACTACCAGCTTACGAGCAAGTAATGAAAGCATCGCATGCATTTAACTTACTAGACGCACGCCACGCTATTTCGGTAACAGAACGCCAACGTTATATTTTACGCGTACGTGCGTTATCAAAAGCGTGTGCACAAAGTTACTATGACAAACGCGAAGCGCTTGGTTTCCCGCTGTGTAAGGATAAGTAAGCATGTCAGCACAAAATTTATTAGTAGAAATTGGCACCGAAGAGTTGCCACCAAAAGCACTGCGTAAGCTAGCAGAAGCCTTTGCAGCAAACTTAACTGCAGAGCTAGAAACATTAGAATTAGCACACCAAGGCGTAAGCTGGTATGCATCGCCTCGTCGTTTAGGTTTACAAGTAAAAGCGCTTGAAGCTAAGCAACAAGACAAAGAAGTTGAAAAACGCGGTCCAGCTACTAAAGCCGCATTTGACGGTGAAGGTAATCCAACAAAAGCAGCAATGGGTTGGGCACGTGGTTGTGGTATTGAAGTAAAAGATGCACAAACACTTGAGACTGATAAAGGCGCATGGTTATTGCACATTGCTAAAGTAGCAGGGCAAGAAACCAAAACGCTAATGACGGGTGCAATTACTAAAGCGTTAGCTAAATTACCAATTCCTAAACCAATGCGTTGGGGCGCGAATAAAACACAATTTATTCGTCCTGTGCATACGGTAACTATTTTGTTTGGTGATGAGTTACTTGAAGGTGAGATCCTTGGTAAGCAAATAACTAACCAGCTCCAAGGTCATCGTTTTCATCACCCAGAAAAAATTAGCATTAACCATGCAGATGACGTTTTTGACGTGCTTAAATCGGCTTACGTTATTGCCGATTACGAGCAACGTAAAGCGCAAATTCGTGCACAAATAGAAGAGGCTGCAAAAGCAGTTAACGCTGTTGTTGCTATGGATGAAGATTTACTAGAAGAAGTAACATCACTTGTAGAGTGGCCAGTTACTTTAACGGCAACATTTGAAGAAGCATTTTTAGATGTACCAGCCGAAGCGTTAATTTACACCATGAAAGACGATCAAAAATATTTCCCGTTATTAGATCAAAACGGCAAACTTTTAAATAAGTTTTTGTTTGTATCTAACATAGAAAGTAAAGATCCAAGTGTGGTTATTTCTGGTAACGAAAAAGTAGTACGCCCACGTTTAGCTGATGCACAGTTTTTCTTTGAAACAGATAAAAAGAAAACACTAGAAAGCCGATTAGAGTCGCTTGATAGTGTATTGTTTCAAAAGCAACTTGGTACGCTTAAAGATAAGTCTGCGCGCATTAGTGAGCTTGCAGGTTATATTGCTGAGCAATTAGGTGCCGATAAAGCATTAGCAGAGCGCGCTGGTCTATTAAGTAAAACAGACTTAATGACTGAGATGGTAATGGAATTTACCGACGTGCAAGGTGTAATGGGAATGCATTATGCTCGCCATGACGGTGAAGCCGAAGATGTAGCTATAGCGCAAAACGAGCAGTACATGCCACGCTTTGCTGGCGACAACTTACCTACAAATTTAATTAGCTGCGCAGTAGCGATTGCTGATAAGTTTGACACGCTGGTGGGTATTTTTGGTATAGGCCAAGCACCAAAAGGTGACAAAGACCCATTTGCTCTTCGTCGTGCTGCTATTGGTGCTCTTCGCATCATGGTAGAAAAAGAATTACCACTTGATATTTTAGACCTAGTGGCTAAATCGCAAACATTGTTTGGCGACAAGTTAACTAACTTAAATGTATCAGCTGATGTATTTGAATTTATGCTAGGGCGCTTCCGTGCGTGGTATCAAGACGAAGGTATTGAAGTAGACGTAATTCAAGCAGTGCTTGCACGTCGTCCGACTAAACCAGTTGATTTTGATCGCCGCGTTAAAGCCGTGAGCCACTTCCGCACATTAGACGCAGCAGAAGCGCTTGCAGCCGCTAATAAGCGCGTAGGTAATATTCTGGCTAAAAATGACATTACCAGCCAAGGTAGTGTTGATGAGAGCTTGTTAAGCGACGACGCTGAAAAAGTATTAGCATCACAAGTAGCAAAATTTGCCACTGACCTTGCACCACTTTACGCAGACGGTAACTACCAAGAAGCATTAAGCCAATTGGCGGGTATTCGTGAAAGTGTTGATAACTTTTTTGACAACGTAATGGTTATGGCCGACGATGAAGCAGTTAAGCAAAATCGTCTTGCGCTATTAAGCCAGCTAAGCGGATTGTTTTTAGGTATTGCAGATATTTCTGTTTTACAAAAATAACACCGATTAGCAATTTTAAAAGCCAGCGTTTTGCTGTAATGCCGTTCACTTAAGGTGAAATCAATAAAATTAAGGGTTTCAGGCTAATTTTGATAAATAGTTCTGAAACCTTTGTTTCACCTACATTCAGTATTGTTTACAGCTAGTTTTTTTTCTTAGCTATATTTGAATAAAACATGACTAATTATTCAAAAAAGTGACTAACTGATCGGCATTAAGCGTTTTGCTGGCTTTTTAGTTTTCACTGTACGCAAAGGATACCCATTGATGATTTCTATGAAACGAATTTTAACCTTAGCAATTGCTGGTTTACTTACTGCTTGTACTAGTCAAATTTCGATTAACGATGTATTGCCACAGCAAGAGCTTGATCGCACAATTTACTTACGTGGCGACTTTACATTGTGGGATGCAGAACCTCAGTATCAGTTTGCGCCAGTTGGCCCTGCGCTTTATCAAGCAGAAGTAAAGTTTTCAAGCCCTGGTAAAGTGTACGAATTTAAAATAGCAGATGCCGATTTTAGCGAAGGTTACAACTGCGGTTACAGCGATGCACAACCTGCAGGCCAAAAACTAACACTCGGCCAGCCAGCTATCGCAGACTGTAATACTATTTATAATTACTTTAGTTACACACCAGCGATAAAAGGCACATACATAGTAAGTATTGATTACAGTGACTACGACAAGCCGCAAGTGACGATAACGAAGAAATAGAGCAAGGATAAATAGTAAGCTTAGCCTTTCATTTATAAGTTTCTAAGTGTAGTTAGTTTATTCATCTGTTAAAGTCTCTATAAAATATTAGTTCTAATTCGGAATTCGCTTTAGGTGTATATTCATACTTTGGTTAAGTTGGTAAGTTATGTCAGATTCAACTAATAATCACTTAGGTAAAGTGGTTGTTAAAGGGTTCAAATCAATAAAAAACTTTGAGCTAGAAATCAAACCGATCAATATATTGATTGGTGCGAATGGTTCAGGTAAATCAAATTTTATTTCCTTGTTTACTTTCTTGAGGCACTTATCAGAAGGTAAACTACAAAATTATGTTCAAAAACATGGATCAGCAAGTGCTTTTTTTCATTTTGGGCCAAAGAAAACTAAAGAAATAAGCATTGATATTGACGTTGGATATAATGGCTATCATGCAACATTTGGACACGGTATTAATGACGATACATTAATATTTAATACGGAATATTGTTCGATAAGAAGCTCTTCTAAAAGTTTTTCTATTCAAGGTACTAAAGGAGAAAGTGGCTTAGCACATAGCATAAAAGCTGATAGTCCCCATGTGAAGAAATATACAAAATTATATCTAAATGATTGTCGTGTTTATCACTTTCACGACACTAGTGATACTGCAGGGTTCAAACAAGCCTGTGATCTTGATGCTGTAGACTATTTATATACAGATGCAAGCAATATCGCTGCATTTTTATATTATCTAAAGCATTCAACTTTAGAAGAATATAGTAATGCATATTTAGACATAGTTGAGGCTATACAAAATATAGCACCATATTTTCATGATTTTTATTTGGAGCCACGGGGGAACGATAATTCAAAGCGCATCTTATTAAAATGGTTACATAAACAAAATGACGAACCATTTTCAGCTAATCAGTTATCAGATGGAACAATACGATTTATTTGTATGGCTACTTTATTCTTACAGCCTGAAACGCTAAGGCCAAAAACTATTATTTTAGATGAACCTGAGCTTGGGTTACACCCTGCGGCATTAGATGAGTTAGCAGAAATAGTAAAAGTAACGTCAAAGGATAATCAAGTTATCTGTTCAACGCAGTCGGTAACTTTTGCGAATAAGTTTAACCCTGATGACTTCATTGTGGTCGATCAAAATGAAGGTAAATCTGAATTTAAGAGAGTTTCTACAGATGAGTTATCAGAATGGCTAGATGATTTTTCAATGGGAGATATTTGGTCTAAAAATCTTATCGGGGGCCGTCCAGAATGGTAAGAATAGGAATTTCAGTTGAAGGGCAAACAGAAGAGATATTCGTTAAAAAAGTTTTAGCACCTTATCTAGCTCAAAAAAACTTGTTTATGACCCCAATATGTATGCAAGGTGATGTAAATATAGATAAGGTACGTAGCGAACTGAAAAAAATAGCTAATAATTTTGATTATGTAACTACTTTTTATGATTTCTATGGATTTAAAAATAAAGTAGCAGGTGAAACTAAGCTCTCATTAGAAATGCGTATTTTGAATGCTGTAGGCGAAAATATTAGAGGTCGATTGATACCTTTTGTGCAAATGTATGAGTTTGAAGGTATATTATTCTCATGCCCAAAAAGTTTTGCATTAATAATGAGACAAGCAAACCTTAAAGAGTGGGCAGATGGTTTATTACAGGAGTTTAGGGGTGATCCTGAAAAGATAAATAATTCGCCGCAGACTGCACCATCAAAAAGAATTATGTCTGTTGTTCGGTATAGAAAAACAACACATGGCCCTCGTATTGCTGAGGCTATTGGAGTAGAAGCAATACGAAATAAATGTTCGGGTTTTAATGAGTGGCTTCATAAAATAGAGAAAATTAACGATAAGTAGTCATAAAGTAATTTACAACCCTTTTTTCACCACATATCTATACGGTGCTTCTTCTGCATCTTTAGCCACCAGCGTGTGATCCATAAACGTACAAAAACTTGGAATGTCGCGAGTTGTTGACGGGTCATCAGCGGTTATTAATAACGTTTCACCATCACTCATTTTACGAATTGCAGCGCGTACCATCATTACTGGCTCTGGACAGCGTAGGCCTATGGCATCTAATTGGTGATCGGGGTTATCAAAGCTCATAATAAATTGGCCTGTTTAATTAAAGTGATTGCTGCGTCAGTGAGTGCTTAGGTATAGCAATTAATAAGTTTGGAAGTTTAACGCAATTTTAAGTGTAATTTAACTATTTTACTTAGATCTAGATCAGCATTTTATTTAATGCTTTTAGCAGCTTCAAAATGCTTTATTTAATAATACGCCCGATCACATAATTATGCTGTTACATGCTTGTTTGATAAAAGGTCGTTTTCATCTATTGCAGCTAATAAAAAAGGCGAACTGAATAAAATCAGTCCGCCTTTTTAATCACCAAGATGGTTTTACATGTTCAAACTAATTAGTCTTGAACACGTTCAAATACAGTTGCAATGCCTTGGCCTAAACCAATACACATAGTTGCTAAACCGTATCGTACATTTTTGTCTTCCATTAAGTGAATAAGCGATGTGCTAATACGCGAACCCGAACAACCCAGTGGGTGACCAAGTGCGATTGCGCCGCCATTTAAATTCACTTTTTCGTCAACAACATCCATTAACCCTAAATCTTTCATTACAGGTAATGATTGTGCTGCAAAGGCTTCGTTAAGCTCTACTACGCCTAAGTCATCAATTGTAATACCGGCTTGTGCAAGTGCTTTTTTACTTGCTGGTACTGGGCCGTAACCCATAATTGATGGATCGCAACCCGCGACTGCCATTGCTTTAATGCGAGCACGAATTGGCAAGCCAAGTTCTTTTGCTTTTTCTTCGCTCATAACTAACATTGCAGATGCGCCGTCAGAAAGTGCAGAAGACGTACCGGCTGTTACCGTACCCGATGCAGGATTAAATACAGGGCGAAGCTTTGATAGGCCTTCTACTGTTGTTTCTGGGCGAATTACTTCGTCGTCTTCAACTAAGATAAGAGAACCATCTGCTGCGTGACCTTCCATTGCTAATATTTCGCGACGGAAACGGCCTTCAACAGTTGCAGCTTGTGCACGTTGATGTGAGCGATAAGCAAATTCATCTTGTTGCTCACGGCTAATGCCATGAAGCGTTGCAAGGTATTCTGCTGTTAAGCCCATTGAGCCCGATGCTTGTGCAATCGTTGTTGCTAAGCCTGGGTGAAAGTCGTTGCCGTGAGTCATAGGTACGTGGCCCATGTGCTCAACACCACCAATTAGGTAAGTGTCGCCAGCGCCTGTCATTATTGCGCGTGCAGCGTCATGCAATGCTTGCATTGACGAGCCACATAAACGGTTAACCGTTACAGCAGGTACGCTGTGCGGAATACCGGCAAGTAATGCTGCGTTACGTGCTACGTTAAAGCCTTGCTCTAATGTTTGTTGTACACAACCCCAATAAATATCGTCAATTGATGCTGGATCAACTGCTGGGTTGCGATCAAGTAAGCCTTTCATTAAATGTGCGCTTAAGTCTTCAGCACGTTTATGTTTGAATACGCCACTTTTAGAGCGACCCATTGGTGTGCGGATACAATCTACAATTACTGGATTATTCATGATATTAACCTTCCACCTTATAGAAAACACGACCTTCTTCGGCCCACTTGCGAGTTTGCTCAGATACTTGGTAAATCGCACCTAGGTGAGCGTATTTGTCTGCTGCTGCAACAAAGTTAGCTAATCCAGTTTGATCTAAGTAACGGAACGCGCCGCCTCTAAATGGAGGGAAACCAACACCATAAACTAATGCCATATCTGCTTCTTGCGGAGAGGCAACAATGCCTTCTTGCAAACAAAGTAGCACTTCGTTAATCATTGGAATCATACAACGGTCGATGATTTCTTGTTTATCAAATTCTTTTGGTGCATCTGTAATTGGGCTTAATAGCTCAACTGCTGTCTCGTCATGAGACTTTTTAAGACGACCGCGACGATCTGTTTCGTATTTGTAAAAACCGGCTTTGTTCTTTTGACCAAAACGTTTTTCGTTGGCAAAAATAGTTACAGGGTCTTTATCAGCACGCGCCATACGCTCAGGGAAACCGTCAGCCATTACGCCAGTACAATGGAACGCTGTATCAATACCTACAACATCAAGTAAGTAAGCCGGACCCATAGGCCAGCCAAATACGTTTTCCATTACTTTATCTACTTTTGCAAAGTTAGCGCCTTCAACCACTAATTTGCTAAAACCTGCAAAGTAAGGGAATAAAACACGGTTTACAAAAAAGCCTGGGCAATCGTTAACAACAATTGGTGATTTACCTAATTTAAGCGCGTAATCAACTACTGCATTAATCGTTTTATCTGAGGTTTTTGCACCACGGATAATTTCTACTAATGGCATTTTTGGCACTGGGTTGAAAAAGTGCATACCACAGAAATTTTCTGGCTTATCTAGCGCTTCTGCTAGTAAATCAATACAAATAGTCGATGTGTTTGAAGTAAGTACAGTGCCTTCTGGCATGTTCTTTTCAAGATCAGCGAGTACTGCTTGCTTAACTTTAGGGTTTTCTACAACGGCTTCAACAATAATGTTGGCGCTTTGTAGGTCTGAATCGTTAAGTGTTGGTTTGATTTTACTAAGAGTTGCCAACATTTTTTCCATTGGCATGTGGCCACGCTTAACTTTTGCACCTAATAACTTAGACGCTTCACCCATACCTAAATCAAGCGCATCTTGTTGGATGTCTTTCATTATAATAGGTGTGCCTTTATAAGCAGACTGGTATGCAATACCGCCGCCCATAATACCTGCACCTAATACAGCTGCTTGTTTAATTTCTACATCGCTGTGCTTAGCAAATTTACGTGCTTTACCTTTAATGTATTGGTCAGCTAGGAATATACCTGTTTGAGCTGCTGCTTCTGGTGTACGTGCTAATTTAGCAAAGTTGGCATTTTCGATTGCCATTGCTTCATCGCGAGTACAGTTTGCCGCTGCTTTAATAGTACGTACAGCCATAACCGGTGCAGGATAGTGGCCTTTGGTTTTACCCATTACCATACCTTCTGCCATTGCAAAGCTCATGCCTTGCTCAACACGGTTTAATTTAAGTGGCTGTAGTTTTACGTTACGTTTTGCTTGCCAATCTAGCTTGCCAGCAATCGCAAGTTCAAGCGTTGATACACTTGACTCTAAAAGTTTGTCAGTACTAACTACCGCGTCAAACGCACCTACTTTAAGGGCATCTGCTGCGCGATTTTCTGCGCCAGAGGTAATCCACATCATTGCGTTATCGGCGCCAATGATACGTGGTAAGCGCACTGTGCCACCAAAACCAGGCATTATGCCAAGCTTAACTTCTGGTAGGCCCATTTTAGCAGTTTCGCTTGCTATACGATAATCGGTAGCAAGTGCCCACTCACAACCACCGCCAAGTGCCATACCGTTTATAGCGGTTAGGGTTGGGAATGGTAAATCTTCGATTGCATCAAAAACGTCTGTTGCATTTTTGATCCACGTTACTAATTCTGCTTCTGGTTTAGTAAACGTTGGTAAAAATTCGAAGATATCGGCACCAATAATAAAGTGCTCTTTATCACTGGTAAAAATCATGCCTTTGATATCAGTATTAGCGGCTAATTCTTTTAATGCTGCCGCGCAATCTGAAAGAGTTTTTTGAGATAATGTGTTTACAGAACCTGCAACACAAAACTTAAACTCGGCGATGCTTTCCTTTAGGAAGCTAACTTCAAAGGAATCGCTTTTATATAACATTATTATTCTCCCTAGTTGACGAACTAAGACTGGTACGATGAGTTTGCATTTCAATCAGTGTGCTTGCTTTAAATTAAAAATGCAACGAAAAATTTAACTCGGTTACAATCGACTGGTTAAAATATAGCTGGTTTGGTGCTAAGGTGGTTGAAAAGTTTTTATTCACTACTTTAATTTTTTATTAAAGGACATTATGAAAAAATATTTATTAAGTGTTGCGGCAGCTGCATTCATTTTCCCTCTTTATTCTGCCGAGGCAAGTATCGATAACGAGGCATTTTTAGATGCCGAAAAAAAAGTAAGGTACGGAAGCTACCAAGACTTTAAAGAAGCGGTTAGTGGCTTAAATCATCCGTTGAAACCTTACGTTGAAAAAACATATTGGCAGCGCCATCCAAATATTAAGTATCAAGCAGAGATAGAAGACTATTTAAACATATATCAACATACTCCGCTTGAGTGGCCGGTACGTAAAGCATGGTTAGAGTATTTAAAAAAGAAAAATAAAAAAGCAGCTTATATTCGTAATTACCGTGAAACGTCTAATACTGGGCTTACCTGTACTTATTTAGATTTTCAGCTTGATTTGGGCGCACCTGAAAAAGCAATATTTAATCAGGTAACCGACCTATGGGCTGTGGGTAAGTCGCAGCCAAATGAGTGCGATAGTTTATTTTCACAGTGGCGTAAAAAAGGCTACATGAAAGAAGAAACCGTTTGGAAGCGCGTTACACTTGCTGCTGATGGCGGTACGCAAAGCTTACTACCTTATTTAAAAACGCTGTTACCTAAAAATGAAAGCTACTTAGCAGATTTATATTTAAAAGTACGTAAA
This sequence comes from Pseudoalteromonas sp. SWN29, assembly GCF_015864465.1. NCBI lineage: Bacteria > Pseudomonadati > Pseudomonadota > Gammaproteobacteria > Alteromonadales > Pseudoalteromonadaceae > Pseudoalteromonas > Pseudoalteromonas sp. SWN29. Next base: position 16,772 of record NZ_JADYXE010000029.1, on the reverse strand, counting down.
GATCCAAGCGCTGCAGCTGGATTATATAGATATAAAAATAAGTCAGCTAAAGAAGGCCAAATAGCACTTTATGGTGTTAAGCGTTTAATATGGCGCGATAAAGAGCTTGCTTTGAAGGCGTGGGAAAAGTTAGAAAAAATATTTAAGTACAGTGATGAGGAAAAAGCGGGTGTGTATTACACTTTTGCATTGTCGCTTGCTTCAAGCGGGCATAAACAAGCGAGCTTTTGGCTAAATAAAGTGCCAAAAGAGCGACTAGACAGCAAGCTTATTCAATGGCAACTGGGCAATATGCTCAAAACCCAAGATTGGGAAGGTATCGCTGCGTTTTTTACAGGTAAAGAAAACTTAAGCCTTGGCCAACAATATTGGTTAGCTTACAGCTATGCAAAACGTGGTGAGCAACAAAAAGCCGACGACATTTGGAAAACCGTAGCGGCTAATCGTGATTATTACGGCTTTTTAGCAGCTGCGCGTTTGGGTTTACCTGTTGATTTAAATAATCAACCTTTAGCTGTTGATAAGGTACTTGTAGATAAAGTAAGGAATGCACCAGGTTATAAGCGCGCAAAAGCACTTTACGATATTGAGCGCTTTACGTCGGCGCGCCGTGAGTGGAATTATTTAACGGATACGTCTAGCGATGAAGAAAAGCTAGCAGCATCACAACTATCTACCGATTTAGGTTGGCACGACAGTACTATTTTTACTTTAGCAAAAATTAAAGCGTGGGATAACGTAGAGCAACGTTTTCCGTTTGCGTTTCAAGATGTTTTTGAGCGCTACAGTAAACGTAGCAAGATAGATGTTGCCTGGAGTATTGCTATTGCAAGGCGCGAAAGCTCTTTTGCGCCAGATGCACGCTCGCATGCTAATGCACGTGGTTTAATGCAGTTATTACCTAGTACTGCTGAGTATGTAAATAAAGGCAGTGTGACAAGTAGTCGTTTATATCAACCTAAAACAAATATTAGGTTGGGTACGAGTTACTTACAATACTTAAAAAAGAAAAACCATGGCAATGAAGTGCTGGCAACAGCTTCTTATAATGCGGGTTATCACCGTATAAAGCGTTGGTTACCTGATGACGCTATTCCGGCTGAGTTATGGGTAGAGCTTATTCCGTATCGCGAAACCCGTGATTACGTAAAAAATGTATTTGCGTACAGACAGGTTTACCATACAAGAATGGGCCGAGAAGGTAATGTATTAGCGCCGCTACTCGAAATGAAAATGGGCGGTTGAATATATGATACCAATCGACCAATAACTTAACACGATAGGTATAGGTATTAATAAGGGGGATGTTTACATGTTAAATATCCCCCTTTTTTGAGCGCTTAGTGTTTAAGTGGTAGACTCAGAGCAAGTTAAATTTAACAGATGGATTAACAATGGATAAATTAGCCGTTTTATACGCCGAACATATTGCAACACTGCAACAGCGTACTCGTACAATTTGTAATAGCGAAGGGTTAGAAGGATTAGTAATTCATTCAGGCCAAGCTAAGCGCCAGTTTTTAGATGATATGTATTATCCATTTAAAGTTAATCCACAGTTTAAAGCGTGGTTACCGGTTATTGATAATCCTCATTGCTGGATTGTGGTAAATGGCAGCGACAAACCAAAACTAATATTTTATCGTCCAGTAGATTTTTGGCATAAAGTACCAGACGAGCCTCGCGACTTTTGGGCTGAGTACTTTGATATAGAGCTATTACTTCAGCCTGATCAAGTTGAAAAGTTATTACCATACGACAAAGCTAAATACGCTTACATGGGCGAATATATTGAAGTAGCGCAAGCACTTGGTTTTAGTATTATGAACCCTGAGCCTGTACTTAACTATTTTCATTACCACCGCGCTTATAAAACGCAGTACGAACTTGAATGTTTACGCAACGCTAACCGCATTGCAGTAGATGGGCATAAAGCTGCACGCGACACATTCTTTAATGGTGGTAGCGAGTTCGATATTCAGCAAGCGTACTTAATGGCAACACGTCAAAGCGAAAATGAAATGCCGTACGGCAACATTGTTGCGCTTAACGAAAACTGCGCTATTTTGCACTACACGCACTTTGATCCAAAAGCGCCACACACTCATAACTCATTTTTAATTGATGCTGGTGCAAACTTTAATGGTTATGCTGCTGATATTACTCGTACGTATGATTTTAAAAAGCAGGGTGAGTTTGCTGAGCTTGTACAAGCTATGACAGTTCAACAAATAGAACTAGGTAAAGGTTTAAAGCCGGGTATGCTTTATGGTGATTTACACGTTGAATGCCATAACCGTATAGCACAAATTCTAAGTGATTTTAAAATTGTTAATTTACCTGCTGAGGAAATTGTTGAGCGTAAAATTACCTCTACTTTCTTCCCGCATGGTCTAGGGCATCACCTTGGTTTACAAGTGCATGATATGGGCGGCTTTATGAGTGACGAAAAAGGCACTCATCAGCCATCGCCTGAAGGTCATCCGTTCTTGCGTTGTACTCGTCGAATAGAGAAAAACCAAGTGTTTACTATTGAACCGGGTTTATACTTTATTGATTCACTGCTTGGTGATTTAGCACAAACCGATAATAAGCAGTTTATTAATTGGGAAAAGGTTGAGTCATTTAAACCATTTGGCGGTATTCGTATTGAAGATAACATTATTGTTCACGAAGATAGCTTAGAAAATATGACACGAGATTTAGCGCTCGATTAATTCTAGTTAACACTAATTAGTTTATACACGTTAAAATACGTACATTATTTAAAGGGGCCTTTTGGCCCCCTTTTTACAAGTTTAAAATATGTCTGAATATAAATATCCCGCTGCTGACGTTTTTCATCAAGAAGAAATTAAAAAAAGTACGTTTATAGTTCACATTGCACATACCCCCGATTTAAATTCAGCCAAAGCATTTATTAAAAGTATTGAAGAAAAGTATAGCGATGCTCGTCATAACTGCTGGGCACATGTGGCAGGCAACCCCGGTGGCAGCCATGTTTATGGTTTTTCGGATGATGGTGAGCCAAATGGCACGGCAGGAAAGCCTATGTTAAATGTGCTGGTGGGTTCAGGCCTTGGCGAAATCACAGCTGTAGTTACACGTTACTTTGGCGGAATAAAATTAGGCACGGGCGGATTAGTACGTGCTTATGGTGGCTCATTAAATAATGCATTAGTAAAATTGCAAACGGTACTTAAAGTTCCCAGTGTTGAAATTACTGGGAGTAGTGAATACAGCATGCAAGGTGCTATAGAGCAGTTATTAAAAACAAAGTATCAAGTGCTTAATATTGATAAGCAATTTACTGCTAATATTGAATGGGTCATTACTATAGATAGCCGCGAAGCTCAGCAAGCAATCAAAGATATTTTTGATTTAAGTCACGGCGCAGTTGAGTTAACTATTAAAGAGTAATAACCTACACAAATTACATGTAATGCATACTGACTCTATTTAATTTGGTTGATACTACTCAGCCTGAATTTACTAATAATAAAAGCGACAAGCTAAATGCAATTTCGTACCATCATAAAAATTCTTGGCCAACTTGTTGCGCTGTTTAGTATTACCATGGTGCCCCCGGCACTAGTGTCTTTAATATATAAAGACGGTGGTGGTGTTCCTTTTGTTTTAGCATTTATCTTTAGTGTTGTTATTGGCATGATGGCTTATTACCCAAACCGCCATGAAAACGGTGACTTAAAAGCACGTGAAGGCTTTTTAATTGTTGTTTTGTTTTGGCTGGTACTTGGGGCGTTTGCGTCCTTGCCGCTTATATTTTTACAAGAACCTAATCTATCGCTCGCCGATGCGGTGTTTGAAGCATTCTCAGGCTTAACCACCACAGGTGCTACTGTACTTACCGGTATTGAGTACTTACCCAAGTCGGTATTGTTTTATCGCCAGCAACTCCAGTGGTTTGGCGGTATGGGTATAATCGTACTTGCTGTTGCTATACTGCCTATGCTTGGTGTTGGTGGTATGCAGTTATATCGCGCTGAAATACCAGGGCCTGTAAAAGACTCCAAAATGACCCCGCGAATTGCCGATACAGCAAAGCATCTTTGGTATATTTACGTGTCGCTTACTATTGCTTGTATGCTGGCTTATTGGGCTGCAGGAATGGAGTGGTTTGATGCTATATGTCATGCATTCTCAACGGTGGCTATTGGTGGTTTTTCTACTTACGATGCCTCTATGGGGCACTTTGATAGCCCTGTTATTAACTTTATTTGTGTGTTCTTTTTAATTATAGCCGCCGTTAACTTCTCCCTTCATTACGCCGCAGTAGCCAGTCGTAACATACAAGTTTATATTCGAGACCCTGAGTTTAAGGTGTTTTTGTGTATTCAATTAGCGCTGGTGGTTATTTGTTTTACCGTACTTTCCTCTAATGAAATATTTGCTAATGGCGATGAAACCCTCGATCAGGCGTTATTTCAGGCTGTTTCTATGAGTACAACGGCAGGCTTTGCTACTGATAACTTTTCAACTTGGCCTTTGTTTTTACCTATTTTACTTATATTTTCGAGCTTTATTGGTGGCTGTGCAGGCTCTACCGGTGGTGGTATGAAAGTAGTGCGCGTGTTTTTACTTTATTTGCAGGGTGTGCGTGAGCTCAATCGTTTGGTTCATCCTCGTGCTATATATTCAATCAAGCTGGGTAGAAAGGCGCTGCCAGATAAAGTAGTAGAAGCTGTGTGGGGATTTTTCTCTGCTTATGCGTTGGTGTTTATTATTATTATGTTAGCGCTTATGGGCACGGGTATGGATAATATAACGGCGTTTTCAGCCACTGCTGCTTGTTTAAATAACTTAGGCCCCGGCTTGGGTGATGTAGCCTCGCACTATGGTGCCATAACCGATGGTGCTAAATGGTTACTGACCATTGCAATGGTGTTTGGTCGCCTAGAAATATTTACCTTATTAGTGCTATTTACGCCTACATTTTGGCGTGGTTAAACGAGTCGTTTAAATTTTAAAATACAAGTTAGTGGGAAAGGGATATGCCAACTTCAAATCTAGATAAATTACATCAACTAACTACAAGTGGTTTGGTCGATTTAGAAATATTAACCCCAACCGACAGTAAACGTGTAAAAACCGAGTTTGTTGGTTTGCTTGAAAATAAATTTATTATTTTAAATTATCCAAATTCTAGACGTTTACCTGCTAGTAGTGACTATTTACGTGATGGTGTAATGGTTGTAGTTAGGGCATTAATTGAAGGTGGCGGCGGGCAAGTTATAGCGTTTCGCCAACAAATAATGTCGGTAGCGTCTCACCCGGCTAAGCTTATATTTATTAACTATCCTAAGCAGGTGCAGTTATTTGCACTGCGCTCGCAAACGCGTATACCTACCTTATTACCTGCAAAGCTAAAACTAAGTGACGACAGAATACTTGAAGGCCTCATTAAAGATATTTCGCTAACCGGAGTAATGTTCGATATTAGAGGTGATCAGAAAGATGAAAATATTAAAGATATGCAATGCACAGTAATACTCAATAGCAGTGATAAAAGTTTTGAAGGCGAAATTTGCAGTGTTAAGGAACATGTCACAGGCGTGCGTTGTGGAATTAAGTTACTAGCAAGCGAGGATGAAATGAAAACTTTTATGAAAGAGCATTTTATAGACCCTGCAGCGCTCGAACCTACCGTTGAATAAATAGCTTTTCGCTTATTTGCAACAAAAAGGTGTTTTACGTCAGTATTTATAAAATACTTTTTATTGTTTTTATAATTAAAATTATTATTTAAATAAAACAGTGCATTACGTATTATTTATTGTGGTTTTTTTTGTGTTATTAAATCTACCTCGTTAAAATTTATCTGAATTATTCTATAAATCCCCTTCTTTAATTTCCATACATTTAAAAATGTATCTTTTTATCTAAACATAACTATATGTTTTTAATAGTTTTAATATATCCACTTTGAAGAGCGTTGCTAAAAGGCAACAGTAATTACTTTAAAAATCCCTTCTTTTTATGAGTTTTACATTTAACTATCTGAAATTTAATAGCTTTTAAATGTTGGCATCTAAGTTGTAATAGTCTAGGTGTACTGAACGAAATCGTGATTCAAAGTGAAATACTTAATCGCACACATAAATTTGAAGGATACATATTATGAAAAGCATTAATAAAACTTTAGCACTTATCGCTATTGCATCTTCTTCAGCCGCTTTTGCTGCAACAGACTTTGACACACTTGATGTGGATGGCAGTGGCACAATTAGCCAAGCAGAAGCATCAGTAGACGCAAAATTAATGAGTATGTTCTCTGAACTTGATACAGACCAAGACGGCGAACTATCTAAAGAAGAGTTTTCACAAGCATAAGCTTAAAACTCTGGGGCGCTACTAAGAGCCCACATTACTCAAAAAATTGAAGGATACACGTTATGAAAACATTAAATAAAGCATTAGCACTTGTGGCACTAGCATCTTCTTCAGCCGCGTTTGCAGCAACAGATTTCGATACATTAGATGTAGATGGCAATGGTGCAATTAGCCAAGCAGAAGCATCAGTAGATGCAAAGCTAATGAGTATGTTCTCAGAACTTGATACTGACCAAAATGGTGAGTTATCAAAAGAAGAATTTTCAGAAGCTTAATTTAAAGTATTTATCCTGAGTTGCCAAAGACAACCTAAGTAGGCAAGGGAGCTTACGAAAGAGGATAACAAGGAAGTGAAAAATTACGTTTTAAGTTAAACGAAGCAATTTTTTTGATAGAACATTGAAGGATTAAGTTATGAAACATTTAAATAAAGCATTAGCACTTATAGCACTAGCGTCTTCTTCAGCTGCATTTGCAGCATCAGATTTTGACAGCCTTGATATCGACGGTAGCGGCACAATTAGCCCAAGCGAAGCGGCAGTCGATACGGATTTAATGGCCGAGTTTATTGAGCTAGATACCGACGGTAGCGGCGAGCTTTCTAAAGAAGAGTTTGCTAATTACTAATTAACCTCTTTAGGTTAAACATTTTTCACAGTCAGGGATCTTTGAAAAGGACTTCCCATTTTACTAGGAATATTATTATGAAAACATTAAATACAACACTTGCAGTTATCGTTTTAGCATCTTCATCAGCAGCATACGCAGCAGTAGACTTTTCCTCTTTTGATGCAGATGGCGACGGCGCGATTTCAATGGAAGAAGCGAAGGTTAATCCTCAGCTTGTAAAGATTTTTGATGATTTAGATACTGATGGTAATGGTGAGATCTCTAAAGAAGAATTTTCAAAAGTACAGTAATCACTATTTAAGCATACTCCACTAAAGCCGCCTTAGTCAGCGGCTTTTTTGTGTGTTCAATTAACTAATTTAAGGAGCTAATTAATGGAAATAATTAAAGGAAGATAGCACTTACTTGGAATAGTTTTTCTACAACGGTAATGTGCTTTTTGTCGATTAAAAACATGATGACATGATCGCCCGACATAATAATTGTATCGTCGTGGGCTATCAGCACATCGTCATTACGTACTATTGCGCCAATAGTGGTACCCGCCGGAAGTTTTATATCGGCAATTGCACGACCAACCACTTTAGATGTGTTTTCATCACCATGGGCAACCGCTTCAATAGCTTCTGCCGCACCTTTACGTAGTGAATACACATTAACAATATCACCACGTCGTACGTGAGTTAATAACGCTGATATAGTGGCTTGTTGCGGTGATATGGCAATATCTATTTCGCCGCCTTGTACTAAATCAACGTAAGCTCCACGCTGAATAAGCACCATGGTTTTCTGTGCGCCCATACGCTTTGCAAGCATGGCCGACATAATGTTTGCTTCATCGTCGTTGGTTACGGCAATAAATACATCAACTTGTTCTATATGTTCTTCTGAAAGTAGTTCTTGATCAGATGCGTCACCACAAAAAACGACCGTATTGTCGAGCATTTCTGAGAGCTGCTCAGCACGTTCTTTACTGCGTTCAATAAGTTTAACTGTGTGATTTTTTTCAAGTGAGCGGGCAAGGCCTGCACCAATGTTACCGCCACCAGCGATCATAATTTTTTTGTACGAACGCTCAAGTTTTTGTAGCTCGTTCATTACTGCGCGTATATGTTTTGTAGCGGCAATAAAGAATACTTCGTCGTCGGCTTCAATAACGGTGGTACCCAGTGGTTTGATTGCTTTACCCTGGCGATAAATAGCGGCAACACGAGTTTCTACATTAGGAATATGTTCTTTAAGTGCTGATAACGCATAACCTACTAATAAACCACCATAGTAAGCTTTTACGGCGACTAACGAGAGCATGCCATCGGCAAACTGCAATACTTGCAGAGCACCAGGGTAGTCAATTAAACGGCGAATATACTTAGTGACCAGTGCTTCTGGGGCAATGTAATGATCGATAGGTAAATCATCGTTTTGAAAAAGCTTTTCGCGGTATTTTAAATATTGCTCTGAGCGAATGCGGGCAATTTTAGTGGGGGTTTTAAAAATACTGTATGCCACTTGGCATGCCACCATGTTCACTTCATCTGAACTGGTTACCGCTATAATCATATCGGCATCTTCAGCGCCTGCACGGCGTAATACATCAGGATGCGCGCTGTGGCCCATAACCCCTTGTAAGTCGTACTTATCTTGAAGTTCACGTAATCGGTTACCGTCTATATCAACAACGGTAATTTCGTTTTGTTCGCCAACTAAGTTTTCAGCAAGCGTAGCACCAACTTGCCCGGCACCGAGTATAATTATTTTCATTATTTACCCGTGGTATTGACCATAATTTAATTAAAAAAATAGCCATTTAATGTTTCATAAATGGCTAACTATTCAGTGTACGGCTATTAGGCTTTTTTAACTAGTTTAGCGTAATAAAATCCATCACTTTCGCCGGGTAATAACTGCAAACCAGGAGTTGTTACGGTATCATTTTCGTGTAGCGGAATATGCTCTACGTCATCGTTATTAGCTAAAAACTTAGCAACTTGCAGTTGGTTTTCTTGTGGGAGTACCGAACACGTAGCATATACCAATGTGCCGCCTGGTTTTAACAGAGGCCAAATGCTATCAAGAATATCGCTTTGTAATTTAGATAAGTCTTCGATGTCTGATGCGCGACGTAACCATTTTATATCAGGGTGACGGCGAATTACGCCAGTAGCCGAACAAGGCACATCAAGCAAAATACGATCAAATAACTTTTCGTCCCACCAAGTATGTGGTTGTGAAGCATCGCCACATTGTAGGTCTGCACCTAAGCCAATACGCGTTAAGTTTTGCTTAACACGTTCAAGGCGAGTTGCGTCGCTATCAAGTGCAAGTACTTCTGCATCAGCAAGCTCTAATATATGACATGTTTTACCGCCAGGTGCTGCACAGGCATCTAAAATGTAGTCATCTGCTTTAGGTTCTAAAAAGCGTGCTGCAAGTTGGGCTGCTGCATCTTGTACTGAACATGCACCCGTATCAAACTCAGGCAATGAAAATACATCGCGTGGTTTGGCAAGCTTAATCCCATCTATAAAGTCTGGGTTTAAGGTATGTTCAATGTCGTTAGCGCTAAGCATATCGCTGTATTCTTGCGTACTAAATTGCGATTGATTTACACGTAACCACATAGGTGCTTGTTGTTGGTTTTCTGCAAGTATCTCTTCCCAGCTATCTGGATAGGCTTCTTTAACTTGTTTGATAAACCAATTTGGGTGGTTGTATAAGCACACAGGGATCAGTTTTGCTTTTTCTTCAAGCTCTGTTTGTTGGCGCTGAAAACTACGTAAAATGGCGTTTATTAGCCCTTTTAATCCTAAAGCGCGCAGTTGAGCCAGTGCATTTACCGTTTCTGAAATGGCAGCATGTGGCGGTACGCGCATATGCTGCAGTTGATAAATACCCACGTATAATAAAAACTGAAATATTCTACGTTTACCTTTTAATGGCTGCTCTACTAAGTGTTGGCAGTAATTTTCAAGGCTAGGTAAGTAGCGTAAAACGCCGTAACAAATTTGCTGTAGCAGCGCTTTATCTTTAGGCGGCAAGCCTTGGCTTGCAAATGGAAGTTCTTGATTAAGCGATGCGCCTTTATCAACTATGTTATATAAAGTTTCAGCGGCAAGCGCTCGTACGTTTGGAACATTACTCATTGTTTTCGCCTAATATTGTGCCAGGAGTAACCCAGTCACTACGACCATTTAAAAAGTCGTTAATTGCCATTGGTTTTTTACCTTGCGGTTGTAATTGCGTAATACATAAAGCATGTTCGCCACATGCTACTACTACACCATTTTTGTCGCTTGACAAAATTTGCCCAGGATCACCTAATTGCTGCACAACCTGCGCTTGATAAATCTTTACTGTTTGCCCACCCATTTGGGTAAAGCACACAGGCCATGGATTAAAAGAGCGAATGTTTCGCTCAATTTGCAGCGCACTCATTGACCAGTCGATATTAGCTTCCTCTTTAGAAAGCTTTTTAGCGTAGTTAGCAAGTTCATCATTTTGAGGCTCAGGGGTGATCTCACCATTCGCTAATTTATTAATGGTTTCAATTAACGCGTCTGGGCCTAGCTCAGCAAGTTTTGTATATAAACTTTCGCTGGTTTCGGTGGCGCTAATAGGGCAGCGGCTTATATGTAGCATATCGCCGGTATCTAGCCCTTCATCCATTTGCATTATTGTTACGCCAGTTTGCTCGTCGCCTGCCCAAATTGCGCGTTGAATAGGTGCAGCACCGCGCCAGCGCGGTAATATAGAACCATGCACATTTAAGCAACCTAACCGTGGGGCTTCTAATATAGCTTTAGGTAAAATTAAGCCATACGCTACAACTATCATAATGTCGGCGTTTAAGCTTGTTAGCTCAGCTAGTGCTTCATCATTTTTTAATGATTGAGGCTGAAAAACCGGTAAGTCGTGCTCAAGCGCTAGCGCTTTAACTTCACTGGCTTTTAATTTTTTACCACGACCCGCTGGGCGGTCTGGCTGGCTATATACACCCACTATTTGGTGTTCGCTTTGAATCAGCGCTTGTAAATGACGTGCGGCAAAGTCCGGCGTACCGGCAAATATAATGCGTAATGGTTGAGTCACTGAGTTTTCCTAAGGTGCTTATTACTAGTCTGCAAACTTGGCTTCTTTTTCAAGCTTTTTACGAATACGTTGGCGCTTTAATGGAGATAAGTAATCAATGAACAGCTTACCTTGAAGGTGATCTAATTCGTGTTGAATACAAATAGCCAGTAATTCATCTGCATCTAGTACAAATTCTTCACCGTTTTCGTTAAGTGCAGCGACTGTTACTGTTTCTGCGCGGTCTACTTTTGCGTACGAGTTAGGTACTGATAAACAGCCTTCTTCGCTAACGGTAGAGCCGTCTTTTTTGATAATTTGTGGGTTAATTAATACCAGTGGCTCATCGCGCTCTTCTGATACATCAATAACAACTATTCGTTGATGAATATCTACTTGCGTGGCTGCAAGCCCAATGCCATTTTCATCGTACATTGTCTCTAGCATGTCTTTTACAATTTGACGTACTGTGTCGTCAAATTGTGCAACATCTTTTGCTATAGTACGTAAACGCTCATCTGGAAATCTTAAAACTTCTAACCTAGCCATAGTTACCTTTTTCACTTGTGCTTAATTTAGGGTATTGTATGCTCTTATTTTAGCCATTCGCGTTCACCTTTAACAGGTTTTGGGCAATAATAATGAAAAAACAATACAAGGAAGCTCAATGAAATCTCCATTACTTGCAATCATGCTTACGTTAAGCGCTGCGTTTCCCGTAGTCGCTGATGTACTTAAAATAAAAAAAGATGCTCCAAAACAGTATGTTGTAAAAAAAGGCGATACGCTTTGGGATATTTCTGGCATCTATTTAAATGAGCCTTGGCTCTGGCCTGAACTTTGGCAAATGAATCCACAAATTGACAACCCACACCTAATTTACCCCGGTGATGCATTGGCGCTTATATACGATGCCGATGGAAACCCACGTTTAGTGATCAATAAAGGCTATAGAAAATTATCTCCTCAGGGGCGTATTACACCAAAAGGGCGTAATGCTATTACTACCTTGCCGCTTGAAATGATTAAACCTTATATCAGTTACGAGCAAGCAATGAACAGTGACGATATTAAAGGTAAGCCTTATATTTTAGGTGCTAACGAAAATACTAAAACACAAACGTTAGGCCACATTTTATATGCTAAAGGCGACTTACAAGTTCATAAAGCGTATACCATTTACCATAAGGGTGACCCTTACACAGATCTAACCGGTGAAGTATTAGCAACACGTGCTTCTTTTGTGGGTATAGCACGTGCCTTTAGATCGGGTGATGAACACAATGGTGTACCTTCGTCGTTACGCGTTGAATCGGTTAAACGAGAAATTCAACAAGGTGATTTTTTAATACCAGCAATGGAAGGTCAAATGCTTCCAGCGTACTTTAATATACACCGTCCCTCTGAGCCTGTAACAGGTAATATTATTGCTTCGCCACGCCACGTTAGAGAATTCAGCACAATGGATGTTGTGGTGCTAAACTTAGGCAGTGAACAAAATATAGAAGAAGGTCATGTATTAGATCTAGAACGTCAATCGCCAACGGTTATTGATGGTCCTCGTGGCCCTCGTTACCCAGAAGATTCTAGTAAATACGAGAAGCTTTTATCTGATGCAAGCCAATTATTTGGTGGTGAGTCTGACGAAGAAAATACAACGTGGACTATGCCTAAAGAAAAAGTTGGCGAGCTAATTGTCTTTAAAGTGTATGACAAAGTAAGTTATGCATTAATAACTAAAAACCAGCACCCAATTCGCATTGGAGATATTGCAGTTATTCATTAAGAAGTAGCGAGTCGGTGCTCTAGGAGAGAGCATGGATCAGTCATCTGGCAAGCTAGCCCACTGGCTTGCCTTTTATATGTGTAAAGGGTTGGGTATCAAAACCCTTTTAGCATTATCTACACATTATTCCCTTGAGTCGTTATTCGACTTACCCCATGACAAGCTTTTAAAGCTTGGATTAACTGCTAATCAAGCGAGTAATTTACTCAACACTAATTGGCAGCAAGTAAATCATTATGAGCAATTAATTGCGCAGCAGAGCATTACTGTAGTCTGTATTTTTGATGCGCTCTATCCTGAGGATCTTCGGCAGATTGCCAGCGCGCCTTTATTACTATTTTGTAGAGGTGATGTCTCGTTATTATCTACGCCGCAAATTGCAATAGTAGGAAGTCGTAATGCGACACCCACCGGGCTTGAAATAGCCTCAGAATTTGCATACGAGTTAACTTTAGCTGGTATTACAGTTACCTCAGGTATGGCGCGGGGAATAGATGGCGCAGCGCATAAGGGCTCTCTTGCTGGTACGGGTAAAACCATAGCAGTGCTTGGTACTGGGGTTGATATTTACTATCCCAAACGCCATAAACTATTAACAGACCAGGTTTTAGAAAGCGGCCTACTGGTGAGTGAGTTTTTACCCGGAACAGCTGCTAATGCACATAATTTTCCGCGTCGTAATCGTATTATTTCTGGGTTATCGTTGGGAGTGCTTATTGTTGAGGCTGAAATTAAAAGCGGTTCGTTAATAACAGTACGTTATGCGCTTGAGCAAAATAAAGAGGTGTTTGCAGTACCGGGTTCTATCAAAAACCCGTTAGCGCAGGCAAGTCACTTTTTAATAAAGCAAGGCGCTAAGCTAGTAGAAAACGTAGCCGACATTCTTGATGAGGTGAGTTTTACTTACGACAGTAACTTAGGTAATAAAGAGCAACCGATTCAAGCCAATTCTCAATGTGAGGTTTTAAATAGTATTGGTTTTGAAGTAACTAGCGTAGACGACATTGTACGTCGTGCTCAGTGGCCAATAGACAAAGTACTCGCTAGGTTGCTCGATTTAGAGTTAGACGATCAGATTGAGCGCGTGCTAGATGGTTATATTAAGTTAAGCGCAGGAAGGTAATATGTTTGATATTCTTTTATATCTTTTTGAAAATTACATTCATAGCGAAGCGGATATATTTGCCGAGCAAAATGAGTTAACTGATGAGCTACTGCGCGCGGGTTTTAATAAGCCTGAGATATTTAAAGCGCTTGATTGGCTAGAGCAACTGGCCGACTTACAACACAGTGACGAATCTCCTTATTTAATAGCTAACCCTAAATATGCCGTGCGTATATTTACCGATAGCGAGTGCCAAAGGCTCAGTGCTGAGTGTCGTGGCTTTTTAATGTTTATAGAGCAAATAGGCGTTATTAACAATGTGACTCGTGAAATGGTAATGGACTGTTTAGCCTCACTCGATAAACCAAGCATAAGTTTAGAGGATTTAAAATGGATTGTACTTATGATTTTATTTAATGTTCCTGGCTCTGAGGAGGCGTATGAGCAAATGGAAGATTTGATTTTTGATGAACCCAGCGAACTTCTTCATTAGAGATAATTATCTTGATTGTACTCAAATTACTTAAACGGATAAGCACGGCATTGCTTGTATCTTTAAGTGGTTTGGGTATATTAGGCGAAAATTCACCAACCTATCAGGATCACCATGAGTAAAATCGACCATTCGCTTTTCTCGGCGAACAAGCACGCCCTCGAAAAAGAATACGAGATATGCCCACAGTGTGGTTCAGAGTTAGTGATCCGCAATAGTAAATCAGGCCCTTTTTTAGGATGTGCAAGTTATCCTAAATGCGATTTTATTAGACCGTTGGCACATCACGATAGTAATGAAATCAAAATATTAGAAGATTCAGCATGTCCTGAATGTAGTAAGCCGCTGGTGGTTAAAAATGGCCGCTACGGTATGTTTATTGGGTGTACGGGTTATCCAGAGTGTCATTACATTGCTAACGAAAATGAAGAAAAACAAAGCGAAGACACTTTACCTAGTTGCCCAAAATGTAAAAAAGGTCATTTAGTCGCGCGTAGTAATAAGTTTGGTAAAGTATTTTACTCTTGTGATTGCTACCCAAGTTGTAAATACACACTTAATAACAAACCGGTCGAACACCCTTGCCCACAATGTAATTGGCCAATCGTCATTGAAAGAAATATGGCAAACGGTACATTATTGCAATGCCCACAAAAAAGTTGCATGCATAAGCTCGCCCCAACTGAATAACGTTTAATTATATCTGGAGACTACTTTGTCAGACCTTTCAAATACGCCCACTGCAATAACATGCTTAACGCAAGGCGAAGTTATTTTATACCCAACAGAAGCTGTATATGGTTTAGGTTGCGATCCAGATAATCAACAAGCCGTTGAGGCACTATTAGCTATTAAACAGCGCCCAGTTGAAAAAGGGCTTATTTTAATTGCTGATAATTACGGGCAATTATTAAAATACGTAGACGATGCAAAAATACCAATGGATAAACGCGCTGATATTTTTTCCAGTTGGCCTGCTGCAATGACATGGGTTATGCCTGCTTCTAAAAATACGCCTAAATGGTTAACTGGGCAGTTTGATACTATCGCAGTAAGGGTAACAAACCATCCAACAGTAAAGCGTTTATGCCAAGAGTTTGGTAAGCCGCTAGTATCAACGAGTGCAAACTTAACAGGGCAAGAAACTGTTATTAGTATTGAGCAAGCTAAAGCGCAATTTGCAGAGCAAGTTGGTTTTTACGTTGACGAACCGTTAGGTGGTAATACTCAGCCAAGCACAATAAAAGACGCCATGACTGGCAAAATATTTAGAGGTTAATATGCAAAGCGAATTATTAGATCAAGTAAAAGCATACTTTATGGCTTTGCAAGACACTATTTGCCAAGGTTTAGAGGCCGCAGATGGCAGCGCTAAATTTATTGAAGATAACTGGCAACGTGCAGAGGGCGGTGGTGGTCGTACACGTGTAACTACAAACGGCGCTGTAATAGAGCAAGGCGGAGTTAATTACTCTCATGTATTTGGCGCTTCAATGCCTGGCTCTGCAACAGCACATAGACCAGAGCTTGCAGGGCGAAGCTTTCATGCATGTGGTGTGTCGTTAGTTATTCATCCCAAAAACCCTCATGTACCAACAAGTCATGCCAATGTGCGCTTTTTTATAGCTGAAAAAGAAGGCGAAGACCCAATATGGTGGTTTGGTGGAGGATTTGACCTCACTCCTTTTTACCCAGTATTAGAAGACGTACAACATTGGCATCAAGTTGCTCATGATATTTGCGCACCATTTGGCGGCGAAGTTTATCCAAAATATAAAACCTGGTGCGACGAGTACTTTTATTTAAAGCACAGAGACGAGACGCGCGGAGTAGGCGGTTTATTTTTTGACGACTTAAACGAACTTGGCTTTGAAAAGAGCTTTGCGTTTATGCAATCGGTGGGTAATGGCTTTTTAGATGCTTATATACCTATTATTGAACGTCGCAAAAATGATGAATACACAGAGCAACAACGTGATTTTCAGCTTTATCGTCGCGGACGCTACGTTGAGTTTAATTTAGTATGGGATAGAGGCACTTTATTTGGATTACAAAGTGGCGGACGCACAGAGTCCATATTAATGTCTATGCCACCACTCGCACGCTGGGAATATAATTATAAACCAGAGCCAAGTAGCCCAGAAGCTAACCTATATCAGTACTACTTACGCCCGCAAGAGTGGCTAACTAGTCAACCAAGTGAGCTGATAGCCAGAGAATGGCAATTATAATAATTATACAGTAATCAAAATGGCGCTAATTAGCTGTCTCTTATACACAAATCCCTGCTAAGAAATTAGCGGGGATTTTTTTGAACTAAATCTCAATGTCATGATCAG
>NZ_JADYXE010000028.1:0-58004 GCF_015864465.1 Pseudoalteromonas sp. SWN29 | reverse complement strand
TAAAATACTTTTATACGATGGCAGAAAGCCTCATTCTAGAGCCTCGAAGGGAGCGAAGTTTTCCTCGCTCAGTCAAGGCAAGACCGCAGCGGTACGCTAGAAATAAAAAAGCCGCTCACCTTAAGTGAACGGCATTAAAGCAATATCACACATTTTTAGCTATTGTTTTTAAGATGATCGACCCTCATATCATTATCGTATGAGGTATTAAATAAAAGGGTGAAGTATGAAAAACGAAATTGACAACAAACAGATTTTAGCCGTGTATGAACGCATCATTCAAAAAGGCGAAATGACTGACGAAGGTAAACATTATCAAGGCGTTACTGCTTATTCAGATGTAGATGGTTACACTGTATATTTGCAGGGAAGCGGTGTTGAATTACGCTTTGGTTTTCATAATACTTATCATCTAGATTATGAGCATGAAAAACATAAAGATGATTTTTTGAAAAAATTATATAACATTGCTAACGAGAGCTAATGCACCCACGAAAACTCAGGAACCGCCCTACCAGTAAGCTCAATACTACTTTTATAAACCAAGTAGTAGAAGAGCTTAAAGCTGATCCAAGCAAAATCTCAATTATTCAAGACAATTTAGAACAATACCGTGCTCAAACTCATTTAAAGCGTGGTTTTTTATTGGCTATAGAGCGCTTTGATTGGGTTTTTGAAGCAAGCAAAGATATAGATTTTATTTGCCAGCAAATTTTAGCTGATGACTATATTGGCAATAGACTAAGACGTTACCCCCTACTTTTTAAAGGCGTTATTAATAATGCCTGACCTTTCAAAACTTAACCTTTCAAACCAAGCGCTTTAAAACGATAAAACCGCAAAGCTTACTCTCGATATAAATTTATTAGAGCACTAAGCAATTGCAGGTTTGGTGTACTTTTGCATTAAAATAATACTATTAGTACTCTAACTATTACTGCACTAACGATTTTTACACATTTTATTCATTTATTGCTGTAAACAAATCATTACCATTATTTAATTTCAAAACAACCTCCACAACCCTATGTTTTATATACAGTTAAATGAAATAAAACTTTACCTTCTTTATCGCATTAGTTGCGATTTTATTAATGATTCATCTACATTTTGGCATCTAGATATTTACCTCAGCCTTGAATTGTTAGAGCTATTACCTTAAGCTTATCTTTATTGAACGTTCAATTAATAAAAATTATGCCTAAAGTTGGAATGGAACCTGTCAGGCGTCAGCAGTTAATTGACGCAACTATAGAATCTGTTGCAAGCAAAGGTCTGCAAGGAACGACTATAAACAGCATTAGTAAAAATGCAGGTTTATCGTCGGGTATTATTAGTCATTATTTTAATGGTAAGCAGGGGCTGATTGAAGCCACTGTTCGGTACTTACTAACAAGCTTAAAGCAAGACTTGATAGGCAAAGTAAACCATCAAACAAATGCGACTGAACGTTTAATGTATATTGTCGAAGCCAACTTTGCGCTTGTACAACAACGCAATGATACAACCCGAACGTGGTTGAGTTTTTGGGCGCAATCGATGCACGATAAAGAATTACACAGACTACAAAATGTAAACAGTAGACGCTTGCACAGTAATTTAGCATTTTCTTTGAAGCAATTAATGCCTATTGAGCAAGCGAATCAAGCTGCTGAACTTATCGCCGCCATGATCGATGGCCTATGGTTAAGAGCAGTACTGAGTAAGTCAGACAATAATCAGTTTAAACACAGTGAAAAGTTAGCAAAAAGCTACGTACTTTCACTTATCAAGCAATATGGAGCCTAGCGTGACTACACCTGTCTATCAAAATTTTATTAACGGCCATTTTCTTGCAAACCAGAGCGGCAAAACATTTGATGTAACAAACCCAGCTACGGGCGAGGTTATTTACGCAGTAGAGATTGCCGACGAATTTATTCAAAACGCAGCCATTGCCAGTGCAAAGCAAGGCTTTGCTCAGTGGTCAGCGATGACACCCATTGAACGCAGCCGCATTTTATTAAAAGCAGTGGCTATTTTACGCGAGCGCAATGATGAGCTAGCCCTTGTAGAAGTACTAGACACCGGTAAACCAATGCAAGAAGCAAATTGTGTTGATATTGAAACCGGCGCTGATGTAATTGAATACTTTGCAGGCCTTGCGCCAGCACAAGTAGGCCAACAGCAAATGGTGGGTGATGACTTTTACTACACACGTAAAGAGCCACTAGGTATCTGTGCGGGTATTGGTGCATGGAACTACCCACTACAAATTGCATGTTGGAAGTCGGGCCCTGCCCTTGCTGCTGGTAATGCATTTATATTTAAACCATCTGAGGAAACACCACTTGGCGCTATTAAGCTTGCTGAAGTGTTTTTTGAAGCTGGCGTACCTGCAGGTGTGTTTAATGTTGTTCAAGGCGCGGGCGATGTAGGCCAGTGGCTAACACGGCATAGCGACATTGATAAAGTATCGTTTACAGGTGAAGTAGGCACAGGTAAAAAAGTAGTGGCAAGTGCTGCCGGTACGTTAAAAGATGTAACAATGGAACTTGGTGGTAAGTCTCCACTATTAGTATTTGATGACGCCAACATTGAGCAAGCGGTTAGCGCTGCTATGTTAGGTAACTTTTATACGCAAGGCGAAATTTGTACTAACTGTACTCGTATTTACGTTCATAAAAATATTTATCAGCAGTTTATTGATGAGCTTAAAGCGCGCACTGAGAAAAACATTATTGCTGGTGACCCGCAAGATTTAAATACAAACTTTGGCGCACTTATCTCTAAAAAGCACCAAGAACTAGTAATGAGCTACGTTAATAAAGGTATTGAAGAAGGTGCAACGCTTTTAACTGGTGGTACAACGCTTTCACCAGAATCTGCTCCTAATGGCTATTTTGTAGCACCGACTGTATTTATTGATTGTAATGACGACATGACTATCGTTAAAGAAGAAATATTTGGCCCAGTAATGAGCGTGCTTGTTTTTGACGACGAAGACGATGTGATTGCACGCGCTAACGGTACACACCTAGGCTTAGCAGCTGGCGTATTTACGAGTGATATTAAACGTGCTCACCGCGTAATTCATAAGTTACAAGCCGGTATTTGTTGGATTAATGCATACGGTAATTCACCTGCTGAAATGCCAGTTGGCGGTTATAAGCAATCGGGTATTGGCCGTGAAAATGGTATACAAACGCTTGATCAATACACGCAAACTAAGTCTATTTATGTTGGTATGGCCGACATAGAAAGCCCATTTTAAGGCGCCCTACTATGAGTAATCATTACGACTATATTATTGTTGGCGCGGGTTCGGCGGGTTGTGTTTTAGCAAACCGTTTGTCTGAAGATTCAAATAACCGCGTGTTACTACTTGAAACTGGCGGTAGCGATAAAAGTATTTTTATAAAAATGCCAACTGCGTTATCTATTCCTATGAATAGTGACAAATACGCATGGCAGTTTCATACGCAGCCAGAGCCTCATTTAGATAACCGTGAAATGCATTGCCCTCGTGGCAAAGTATTAGGCGGCTCGTCATCTATTAATGGCATGGTATATGTACGTGGCCACGCAAAAGATTTTGACGAATGGCAGCAACACGGTGCAAACGGTTGGGATTACCAATCATGTTTACCGTATTTTCAAAAGGCAGAAAGCTTTTACCTTGGTGAAAATACTTACCGTGGTGGCAAAGGCCCGCTTGGCGTTAATAACGGCAACGAAATGCAAAACCCGCTTTATCGCACTTTTATAAAAGCAGGTGTTGAAGCTGGTTACGCCTCAACAGATGATTACAACGCGTCGCAGCAAGAGGGTTTTGGCCCAATGCACATGACCGTAAAAGACGGCGTGCGCAGCTCTGCGTCTCGTGAGTATTTAGACCCTGTTAAATCGCGTAGTAATTTAACAATTATTACAGGTGCACTAGCACAACGCGTGATTTTAGACGGTAAAAAAGCTACTGGCATTGAATACAAAGTAAATGACGACGTTAAAACTGCCCATGCAACAAAAGACGTTGTATTAAGTGCAGGGCCAATTGGTTCTCCACATATTTTACAACTCTCTGGTATTGGTGATACTCAAGCGCTCGAAAACGCAGGCGTTGAAGTACAGCATCATTTACCTGGTGTTGGTCAAAACTTACAAGATCATCTTGAGTTTTACTTTCAATACAAGTGTAAGCAACCTATCACGCTTAACGGCAAGCTAGGCATTGTTTCAAAGGGTTTGATTGGCGCACGCTGGTTATTAACGCGTTCGGGTTTAGGTGCAACGAATCATTTTGAATCGTGTGCGTTTATTCGCTCAAAACCAGGTGTTGAATGGCCAGATATTCAGTATCACTTTTTACCAGCAGCAATGCGCTACGATGGTAGAAGTGCATTTGCAGGTCATGGTTTTCAGGTTCATGTTGGTCATAACAAACCAAAAAGCCGAGGTAGTGTGACTATTGCCTCTGCAAATCCTGAGCAACCACCAACCATTTTATTTAATTACCTTGAGCATCAAGACGATATTGAAGGCTTTAGAGCGTGCGTTCGCTTAACACGCGACATAATCGAGCAAAATGCCTTTGATGAATACCGCGATGAAGAAATTCAACCAGGTAAACACATTCAAACAGATGAAGAAATAGATGCCTTTGTACGCCAAGCCGTAGAAAGTGCTTACCACCCTTCTTGCTCATGCAAAATGGGTGAAGATGATATGGCCGTTGTTAACTCTAATACCCAAGTGCATGGTATTGAGGGATTACGTGTTGTTGACTCATCTATATTCCCAACAGTTCCTAACGGAAACTTGAATGCGCCTACAATTATGGTTGCCGAAAAAGCAGCCGACATAATTTTAGGTAAAGACCCATTACAGAAAGCGGATGTAAATGTTGCCATAACAACAAACTGGCAAGAAACACAACGTAGTTCAAAGATCTAACTTTAGCCACATGCTTAGGTTTAGTCTCGTCGGGCTAAACCTGTGCGTGCCTTGCAGTGGCACACGATGTAAATAGGTTACGTTGTGTTAATGCGAGAATAAAACAATAAAATACGGAGTGCTTATGAATTATTTTTATTCATTACTGGAGGGTAACAATGACTATTTGGCTTAATGCAGGCATCATTTTTACCTTACTTGCCATTATCACTATTTTAATTAAATGGGGTAATGTGCGCGTAGTAGGTGTAACACCAGTTCGAACCTTTACGTTTATAGCAATATTATTTACTTCTGGCCTTGATGTTGGCCTTATTATGTTTCCTTTAACTGAGTTTGCAGGTTATGCAGACATAAAAGCAAGCCCAGAATACGCGTTTGCAAATCCACTGGCTATTGAGTTTGGCTACTGGGGATTTTTGATCTGGGGATTTTACTTTCTTACGTGCTTTTATTTCTGTGTAATAGAACCTAAAGTGAAATTTTTCGAAATTCCTTGGGTTAAATTTATCAATAATGTTGTAATTATTGGTACATGTGCATTTACCGCTTATTTACTGCTTACAAACCTACCGTGGTATTTACCCGAATTAGGTGATGGAACAAGCATAGTTTCTGAGTTTTATTTAATTGTGTTTGCGGCTATCTGTTTTGCGGTTTACTCAAGTACTGATATTAAATATGTACGTATTTTAAGTATTTCTACTACGTGGTTATTTTTAGCTTTAATCGCCTTTATGTGGGCTGGCGCATTTGTAATTGGTGATAGTCAAATGTCAGCATTTACGAATAACTTAGGCTCTATTGGCACTTACTTTGCAAACATTAATGAATTTGTTTTGCCGCTTAATGATTACCATGAGTTTTACTTATTTTGGTGGTTTGCGTGGAGCATAATGATTGGTCAATTTACATCACGTTTTGTTGGTGGACTTAAAACATACCAAGTATTGGGTGCGATGTTAATTTTCCCTTCTATTCCGATTGCGATTTGGTTTAGCGTACTTTATCACTACCACGAGGCGGGCATCCCAACTCAAGGTATTAAAAACTTTGCCATGGTATTTGTAGGTATTATATTTGTAATTAACTCTCTCGATTCGTTAGTACGTTTATATACAGATAACCTAAATTTTACCGTAAAGCGTTTTGGTAAAATGAAATACATGATAGGTAATATTGTTGCTCTATCACTACTTACATTACTGTTTAAACTAGAATTTTTACAAATTCAGTGGGTAGGTGCTTTAGTTATTGGCTTGTTCTTTATCTGTGCTGCCTTTATTGGTTACAGTAAATTTAAAACAGTAACGAATATAGATAGCTCACCAAAAGCAAACGCAATTGATTACACAAAAATAGACACAGTACACTAGGGATAAATAATGAATAACAGACTAAAACAACTAGTAGTAGCACTACCATTTGCACTTTTATCAACGACTGCAGCAGCTGATTGGTCAACAACAATCACGGCAGCGTCTGACTACACTTTTAATGGTGTGAGCCAAACTGATAGCGAGCCTGCAATTCAAGGTAGCTTAGACTACGCCTTTGATAGCGGTGTTTACGCAGGTGTTTGGGCTTCAAATGTAGATTTTGGTGACGACACTGATTTCGAGCTTGATGCTTACGTAGGTAAGTATGTACAACTTGATGAGCAATTTAGCGTTGATTACGGTATTGCTTATTACACTTATCAAGGTAACAACAGCGATGGTAACTACGGCGAAGCTTATACTAAATTTGGTTACGCAAGTGAATACGGCCAAACTGAGCTAAACTTTTGGTACAGCTGGGATTACTTTGGAACGGGCGCGGGTCATGTAATCTCAATGATTGCACACACCTATGAGCTGGCTCCAAATCATGCACTACGTGCAAGCTTTGATATTTCAAACTCGCTTGATGGACAAAAATGGGCGTGGGACGTAAACGAGAAAAAATCATACAACCATTACCGTTTAGCATACCAAACAAGCTACGAAGGTTTTGGTATTGAAGTGGCTGCTGAAAACACAAGCTTAGATTACGATTATGCTGATGAGCGTATTGTACTTGCTGTTTCTCGCACATTTGATCTTTAATATATTAATTACTGATTAAACAAAAAATGCCACTCTATTTAGAGTGGCATTTTTATTTGTAAACTAACTAACTAACTAACTAACTAACTAACAATATCCCACGCACTTGTACCCGATGCTGAAAGGTTACTAGTGTTGTTCCGTAATACTTTATTACCTACATTAATCGATGACTCAGGGCGGCTAACTAAATATCCCTGAACAGAGCTCACACCTATTTTTTTAACCAGTTCAAACTGCCCTATTTCTTCAACGCCTTCTGCAACAATTTTAATACCTAGCTTTTTTCCAAGATCACTAATTGTATTTAATATATCGTTATATTTTTGGCTTTTATTGGCTTGTGCTATAAACGAGCGATCAATTTTAATAACATCTATTGGTAAATCCGCTAATGTACTTAAAGAACTAAAACCTGTACCGAAGTCATCAATAGCAATAGTGATACCCTCTTCTCTTAGCCTACTGAGCTCTTTAATAATTCTTGGACTGGCTTTAATGAAAGTTGATTCTGTAATTTCCAGCATCAAAGACGTAGCCGGTAAACCGGTTTTTTTAAGCTTCTTCATTACCCAATCATAAATATCACGATGCTTTAGTTGAATGCCCGAAACGTTAACTGATATTTTTATTTTCCGCATACCTGCATCGTGCCATGCAGCCATTTGCCGACACGATTCAAGCATAATCCAATCGCCTAGCTCTAATATTAAATTAGACTCTTCTGCTATAGGAATAAACTCTGAAGGCGGGATCATACCTTCAATTGGGTGATCCCAGCGTGTAAGCGCTTCGAAGTAATCAATCATACAATCTTCAACATGCACAATTGGCTGAAAAGATAAGTACAAATCTTTACAAGCGACTGCTATGCGTAACTCTTCGAGTAAGTAATGGTAACGGCGCATTTTGTTACCCATTTCTGGTGAGTAAACTTTAAATATTCCCTTACCATCGCTTTTAGCTCTGTACATAGCCACATCAGCTAATTGTAAAAGTGCTTGTGGGGTTGACGCACTTTCTGGGTAAGCAGCAATACCAATACTGGCACTAATTTTTACTATTTTATTGCCTAGCACAAAGTCTTTTTCAAGCTCACTTAGCACGTGCTTTGCAATTTCAATAACTCTATCGCTATTATCAAGTAACTCTATGAAAATAGAAAACTCATCCCCTCCGAGTCTAGATAGGTTTTGCTCTAACTGGTTAGCACTATTTATATTACTCAACTTATGGTGACGCAAAACGTTTGCGAGTCGACTAGCAACTTGGACTAATATTTCATCACCAAAACTGTGACCAAACGAGTCATTTACTTGTTTAAAACCATCAAGATCTATAAACAGAAGTGCACATTTCAGCTCATCTTGATTCGCGTGATTAATTTGTCTGTCGATATGTTCAATATACGCATGACGGTCAATTAATAACGTCAGTTTATCTTGGCAAATACTTGTTTGGGTTTGTTTTACATAATTGGCCACATGTGTATTTAAACTATTTATTGATTGGCTTAAGCTACTTACACCCAAAGGATTCTCTGCTGGTTTTACTTGTAGGTTAAATGCAGTGAGTAAGCTATTAGCCTGATGATTAAGCTCAGCAATTTGGTTTTTATAGTGACGTTTTCTGCGCTCTCTACGTAAATACAAACCACAGCTAAATATTAAAACACATAAAAATAAAAAATTAATAGGTGATGCAAGTGTCATTATAATTAGCTTACTTGAATCGGCTGCTACAAACTGGGTGTCAGTGGTTTTAATAAGCAAAAAATCCGCAGTAGGCTGCTGGATTATATAGTGGCCATTTAAGATCGGATTATACCAAGGAGCCATATCAAGTGTGGTATTCGTTATTTCGAAGCTTCGTATATCAATACTGGTATGAAATAGATTTATACGGTTAATCTGATTCGTTAACTCTATATTTATGCAAAAACAAAATAGAATTATAATTAGGAAAATAAAACCGAGCGGTTTAAATTTATTCATAAAAAAAATCCATTTATCTTACCTCTCCCTTGAACCTATTTCCAAAAGCGGATTATATCGCTTGCTTTTAGTACTAAGCAAGCATTTATATAATCCTAAGCCATTAGAGTAACATAAAAATATAACAATAACGGTCTAACTAACTACGCATAACGCATAGTGTAGAAGGGGTTCATAAAAATAAACAAAAATGTTCTAATTGTTTAAAATTTAATACATACCGTCAATAAGCTCTATAATTTTTTCTTCGGCGTCTATAAACTTATCCAGTCCACCACCGGTGCGATAAGATGCTTGTGCTATTTTTTCATTCGTTTCAACGTCTTTAATCCAAATATTTGCGTATGCCATATAGAGCGCTAAATCCCAACGCCAATTTGCTACGTAGTAAGCTACGGCATTACACCCTATTGTGTCTGCATCTGGTAACTCAGTCTGGTAGTCTTGATGCTGCAATACATAATTAGCAGGAATAACTCGGGTTTCAACATCATGCTTTGCGAAACCTTTTTTCATGGCATCTAAAACACCTTCTTTAACAGCCTTATGTTCAGCAATACAGACTGTTTTGGGCTTATTTGTTTCAAAGCGAGTAATATCTTGCTTGGCCGCACAACCTGCCAAGGTAGCAACCATTGCTGCTGCAACCGTTATTTTTAAAGTTTTCATATATGTCCTTTTTTATTTTAATATTTAAAGCTGCCACGCATAGCTAACTTTTGTAAAAAATGTACGCTGATCCCGCTCAATATTTTTAAGAGAATCATCTTGATAACCTTTATCTGAATATCCTAAATAAAATAATGTTTGTGCATTAATTTTATATGAGTAAACAAGTTGGCTGCCATAATCTTTATTGATTTGGCTCACTTGATAAAAGTAGGCATTTTCGTCTCTATCAATATCTTCAAATTGTAAAATTAATTTAAGAATTGAACGCATGCTAAATTTATAATAAAGTCTAAAGTCGACTAAATTAGCAGTGAAAACACGATCCCCTTGCGGGTTATCTAATTGACTATAGTTATGCTTTACATCGAGCTGCCAGTGGTCGTTAATATCCCATACCACTTGGGTTTGAGTGTTAAACACATCACCAAGCTGTTCGTTGGTATAGTCAGTGCGGCTAGCGTATTCAATATATAACGAAAGCTTTAAATCTTTAGTGGGTTTGAAACCTGTGTAAATATAGCCAATATTTTGATTGTAAAAATTGTCGTTATAATTTTCATAGCGATGTACTAAACCAATTTCAAAAATAGATTGCATCTGACCTTTAAAGCTTAAAAAACCTTCGTATTCTTCTTCAAGTAAGTCACCGTTTTGTGCCCACGTTTTATCCCAATCAGCTTCGTATGACCATGAAGTAAGCAAATCAGCTTCATCTCGATACCATGTCTGCCCGCCTCCAAACACAACCTTTTCGTAATCTACTTTTTCTTGATAACCCAAATCAGTGCGGTAGTCCTCGCCAATATTTTCATACGACGCAAACAGTTTGTAATCACGTTTATCACGGGTAAGTTCCAGGGCATAAGCTTCATCTGACTGAGTTTCAGATAAATTATAATTTTCGATTAAAAATTCAGAGTTACGGGTATCAGCCGATGATACCTGATATAAAAGAGTGTCCGATTGATTAAACCAGTAACTCCCATCTACTGATAATACGGTATTATGATAGTCGTCGCTTTCTCTATGGGTGGTTGAAATACCAATAGTCCCCTGCTGACCTAGGTCATACTGATAACGCCCTGCGGCAGCATTCGTTTTTTCGTTTAAGCTTGCAAAGCCAGAGCCCTGATTTGTTGGCAGTAAAATATTACTATTATCATCATCAGCGAGCATTAAAGCATAACTATGATCGCCCGTTTTACCGGTTAGCTTTGCACCTAAAGTAGGCTCTGCAATTGTACGCGTGTATAAAAGCTCAAATAAGCTGCTTTTAAAGTAAGAAGCCCCATCTAAAAAGAAAGGACGTTTTTCAGCATAATAAATAGAGAAAGTTGTATTTACATCGAGCTCTAAAGAGTCTGTTTCTACTTGCGAAAAATCTGGGTTGATAGTTGCATTTAAAACAGCGTCTTTTGTTAAGCCCCAACGTAAATCTAAGCCCACTTCGGTGTCTATATCGCCATTATCCCAATTACCCGGTAGCTCTGATTTATTGTCATTACGTAGTGTAGTTAGCGTAGGTGTAAGTTGAATATTTTTACTTGATTCTATATCGCTAAAACCCACTAACTTATCAAACTGACAAAGACTGCATTTTATATTTCTATCGAATCCCATATTTGATAGCTGATACAAAACATCACGCTGATAGTTTCTCATTACTGAAAAACCCCACGTTAGCTCTTTTTTATTTTCAGGAAAGCGCAGTGCCTTAAAAGGAATACGCATTTCAACAACATAACCTTGCTCGTTAATTTGCCCCGCGCTATCCCAAATAGCATTCCATGAGGTATCAGAACTCCAGCCATCGGTATCGGTCATTCTTATATCGCCCTGTGCGCCAAGCGGGTTCACATGAAATTCATAACCACTGCGTTCATCATTAAAGGTGTCAATAACAAGAATGGCTACATCGTCTTCCCACAACGTATCGCGGTCACGCAGTGATGCACGAATTTGCTCAGGGTTTGGATCCTCTGCAACAAAGGCAACATATAAGTTTGTGCCATCCTCGTAAATGAAAGCATCCGTTTTTACAGGCGGAGTGCCTTTTTCGTTAGGCTCGTCTTGGTAGATTAAAGGAATACGAGTCGCATTTTGCCAATGCGCTTCATCCATAACACCATCAACGGTGATATTCGAATCAATACGGGATAAGGATATTTGCTGTTTTTCAGCCGCTACATTAAGGCTTGAAAATAATAAAACGAAACTTAAAAATAGGAAGGTAAACTTTTTTATTATAGTTATAAAGTACTGCATAAACATCCATTTAGACTGTAATTACTCATAAGGAGCAACTTAAGCCAAGGATTGTAATTTATCCAGGTACATTTGTTAATACTTTGAAGTAAAAAATTAACTATTTAATGATAAAGGAATAACTAATTGTTACGAATTATGTTTCGAGTAGTTTAAGTTTGTTATCTATGCCATTCCAAATATCAGCGTCCTCTGGTGCAGGCTTAACCTCAGTAATGCGCGGCCATACGAGTGCAAGTTCAGCATTTAATTCGGTAAATTCTTTTTGAGACTCAGGGAGTTCATCTTCTTGATAAATTGCGTCGGCTGAACATTCCGGGACACATAAACCACAATCAATGCAATCAATTGGGCTAATGGCTAAAAAATTAGGGCCTTCAAAAAATGCATCTGCAGGGCACACTGATACGCAATCGGTGTACTTACATTTTATACAGTTTTCGGTGACTACAAACGCCATACTATTTTAATACCTAAAATTTTAAACAACAGTTGCGGATCATACCCATCCACCCCAAAAATACAATAAATAAGTGCCATATCGCCCTATTTTAACGTAAAATGCGCGCCTTATGTTTGCACATCCGTTGTGCCCTGCATCACCCTTATTGTGAGCGGTAATAATACCCCGCTATGACACCTAAAAGAGATATAAATGATACGTTTAACCGAAATAAAGCTGCCACTTGATCATGACGAAGATGCAATTGGTCAAGCAATTGTAAATAAACTAAAAATCCAACCAGAACAATTGCACAGCTTTAATGTGTTTAAGCGTGGTTATGATGCACGTAAAAAATCAGCTATTTTACTGATTTATACACTCGATATAGAAGTTGATAACGAAGCCGATTTACTCACTGCATTCGAAAAAGACCAACATGTAAAAGTAGCGCCTGACACAAACTATAAATTTGTAGCCCAAGCCCGCGAAAATATAACAGAGCGCCCTGTTGTGATTGGTTTTGGCCCGTGTGGTTTATTTGCAGGCTTATTACTTGCACAAATGGGCTTTAATCCAATTATATTAGAACGTGGTAAAGAAGTACGTGAACGTACCAAAGACACGTTTGGCTTTTGGCGTAAACGCACACTTAATACAGAGTCAAACGTACAATTTGGTGAAGGCGGCGCAGGTACATTCTCAGACGGTAAGTTATACAGCCAAGTAAAAGATCCAAAGCATTATGGCCGTAAAGTAATTACTGAATTTGTAGAAGCAGGCGCTCCCGATGAAATTTTATATGTAAGTAAGCCGCATATTGGTACGTTTAAACTTGTCACCATGATTGAAAAAATGCGTGCACGTATTATTGAACTCGGTGGTGAAATTCGCTTTAGCACACGTGTTGACGATATTCATTTAGACGATGGACAAGTAACAGGTTTAACGCTTTCAAATGGCGAGCAACTAAACACTCGCCATGTTGTATTAGCCGTTGGTCACAGTGCGCGTGATACTTTTGATATGATCCATAAAAAAGGCATATACGTTGAAGCAAAACCATTCTCTGTAGGCTTTAGAATCGAGCATAAACAATCAATGATCGATGAATGTCGTTTTGGCACAAACGCAGGTAGCCCTATTTTAGGTTCTGCCGATTATAAACTTGTTCACCATTGTGATAATGGCCGCACCGTTTACAGTTTTTGTATGTGCCCCGGTGGCACAGTAGTCGCGGCAACGTCTGAAGAAGGCCGCGTTGTTACCAACGGTATGAGCCAATATTCTCGAAGTGAGCGTAATGCTAACAGCGCTATTGTGGTAGGCATATCGCCAGAGCAAGACTTCCCAGGTAATCCACTTGCAGGCATAGACTTACAGCGCAAACTTGAAGAGCAAGCATATGAGCTTGGTGGTAGTAACTACGATGCACCAGCACAGCTAATTGGCGACTTTTTGAAAGGTAAATCTTCAGAAAATTTAGGTGAAGTACAACCCTCTTACACACCAGGTATTAAGTTAACTGACTTGAGCAAAGTGCTACCACAATTTGCTATTGATGCGCTTCGCGAAGCGATACCAGCGTTTAATAAACAAATTCGTGGTTTTTCGACTAACGATGGTTTATTAACCGGCGTTGAAACACGTACTTCGTCGCCTATTAGTATTAAGCGCGACAAAACATTCCAAAGTATTAACACCAAAGGGCTTTACCCTGCAGGTGAAGGCGCAGGCTACGCGGGCGGTATTTTATCAGCCGGTATTGATGGTATTAAAGCAGCTGAAGCGGTCGCACTATCTATGTTAGAAAACGCTTAAACCTCTTTTTTAAACTGTTTATCGAAAAGCCTCACTTTGTGAGGCTTTTTTGTGCTAAATGTATAGAAAATAATAACAACCCAAGCACCTCAACAATGATCAAAAAATTTACCTTTTCGTTGCTTAGTGTATTAGCAATTTTTAACGCTAAAGCACAAGAACTAAAAACCATCGATGAAATTCACAGTGCATATAAAAATAATTCTATTAATGCACAGCAACTCACCCAAAATTATATAGACCGAATTAATAAACTTAATCCACACTATAATGCGGTTATTAGTTTAGAACCTACAGCACTTGCTCAAGCTAAAACGTTAGATGAACTTGCCATCAAAGGCACATGGGCTGGGCCATTACATGGAATATCTGTACTTCTTAAAGATAATATAGAAACTAAAGGGACACTTCCCACAACGGCTGGCTCTCTAGCACTTAAAAATAACATTACTAATAATGATGCTTTTGTTGTTAAACAACTACGCAATGCAGGCGCTATAATTTTAGGTAAAGCTAATTTAAGTGAGTGGGCAAACTTTCGTTCATCCTACTCATCTTCAGGTTGGAGTGCAGTAGGCGGACAAACACATAATGCGCATGATGTAACACGTAACCCATGTGGTTCTAGCGCGGGTTCTGCTGTGGCAGTCGCGCTTAACTTTGCGCCAGTAGCCTTAGGGACAGAAACAGACGGTTCAATTACTTGCCCTGCCTCAGTAAATGGTGTTTATGCAATAAAGCCAAGCATGGGCCAGGTATCACGCTCAGGTGTTGTGCCACTTTCAAGTAGCCAAGACTCGGTTGGGCCTATGGCACATTCACTTCAAGACGCACTGCTTGTTTTATCTGTTTTACAAGGTGAGGACTCTCTTGATGCGACAACTACAGGATTTGAATTAAAAACAGATAATCTAAAACCAAAATCATCACTTACCATTGGTGCACTACCAAGTGATAAATTTACAATTGAAACGCAGCGCCTTTATGCCAAGCAGTTACGAGTATTAAAACAGGCTGGGCACACTGTTATTGATGTTGATATTACTGATAACTTAGACATGCTTTTTGCAGATGAATACTATATTTTACTTTACGACTTCAAAGCCGAGATTAATCATTATCTGGCTAACACTCCAAAACAAGTGGCTGTTAAAAGTTTAAAAGCACTTATTGATTTTAATCTTCAAAACAAAGACAAAGAGATGCCTCACTTTGAGCAAGACATTCTTATTCAATCGCAGGCTATTGATTTAACTAAAAAGCAAAAATATCAGCAGACTAAAAAACGCTATCGTACTTTAGCAACAACAGCCATTGCTAATGTATACAAAAATAATAAGCTTGATATTGTAATAGCGCCAACAGTATCACCTGCTTGGAAAACAGACTTAGTTAACGGGGATAACTTTAATGGTAGCAGTAGTTCGTTATCTGCTATTGCAGGCACAACGCACATAACCCTACCGGTCGGAAAAGTAAGTAGTTTACCTGTTGGCTTGTCCATAATAGCAAATAAAGAAGACGAGCAAGCGGCTTATTTATACGCAAATATTATTGATGAGGTGTTATCACCAGGCACAAAAAAACCTGAGTAAACTCAGGTTCTTTTAACTAAACGGCGTTAACTATGACTTTTTAAGTGACAGTTTTTCGCCTTTTAAGCTTTTACGAACGCTTGAAATACGTGAGCGATTTACTGCTCTCGCTTCACCGGTTGCTTGTCCTGATAACTTGTTAGAACGTGTACGGCGTAAATGCGCTGGTTTTTTACCAATTTTATCAATGAGTACTTCACGGTTACTTACTTCATAACCTTCTAAATATACACGTTTGATTTTTTGGCCGATTAGCGTTTCAATTTCAAACAAGGTGTTTTCTTCTTCGCGGCTAACAAAAGAGATTGCTTGACCTTGGCGACCAGCACGACCTGTACGGCCAATACGGTGAACGTAATCTTCTGCAAGCCATGGTAAATCAATATTAATTACACGCGGTAAGCCATCAATATCGATACCACGAGCAGCCACTTCTGTAGCTACTAATACGCGTACCTTGCCTTCTTTAAATTCACGTAAAGCACGACGACGGTTACCTTGAGATTTATCACCGTGGCAAACGCCTGCCGGAATACCATCAAGGTTAAGCTCTTTAACAAGCTCATCAGCGGTTTCTTTCATGTTGACGAAGACAAGCACTTGTTGCCAGTTTTTCTTGCCAATCAATTCAGAAAGTAGCTCTTGCTTACGACGTTCTTCAACTGGGTAAACAACATGCTCAACAGTGCTTGCTGTACTATTAGTTTGATCAACACGAACTATTTCAGCTTGTTTTAATACCTTAGATGCAAACTGTTTAATTGCAGCAGGGAAAGTCGCTGAGAAAAGTAAAATCTGGCGCTCTTCTGCACAGCTTTTAATTACGTTTTGCATATCTTCGATAAAGCCCATATCAAGCATACGGTCAGCTTCATCAAGAACAAGGTGCTTAACATTCGCAAGGCTTAAGTTACCTAAACGAATATGATCAAATAAACGACCTGGTGTAGCAACTACAACATCAACGCCTTCTTTTAAAGCGTTTGCTTGGCCGGCAGTGCTCACACCACCAAATAAACTAACGACTTTAAGTGATGTATGCTTTGCAAAATCTCTAAAGTTATTTGCAATTTGTTCTGCAAGTTCACGCGTTGGAGCAAGTACTAATGCATGAGGTGCATTAGTTGTGCTGAGTTCAGACTCAACCAATTTTTGGATGATAGGTAAAGCAAACGCGGCAGTTTTGCCGGTACCAGTTTGTGCACTGGCTAAAACGTCTTTACCTTTACGAACAGCTGGAATTGCTGCGCGCTGAATGGGCGTAAGGGTGTGATAGTTAAGTTCGTCCAACGCCTGGATGATTTCAGGAGCGAAACTAAAAGATTTAAAATTCATGCTGTATAACCTACGGCCACATTATCAAGGGTCGCAAATTATACAGTAAAAACTAGCTAACAGTTAGTTATAACTTAACTAAAGTGCCTTTTAATGCAACACCAGCCATAATAGTACCTGCACCACATTCAAATTCAGTACTACTGACAAACTCACGTTTTTTGTAATATGATTGAATATTAACAACTGCATTCATGCCTTCTTTTACTGCACGCTCTTGTAATGCTTTAAGTGCACTTAACATTACCCACTCACATGCCTCAGTATCAGACTTACCAAATGCATTGGTTTTTTTATTAGTGATTACTTCACCGTATTTGCTGCTTTCTTTTGAATAGCTTTGGTCAGCAAAGTAAAGTGGAATATCCAATAATGCATTTTTTGCTTTAGTTGTTTCTAACAATTTTTGAATTGGGTATTTACTAATATCATCACGGGCTTGAGCAGCCGATGTCATTAATGCTGTGGCAATAAGTAACGTACTTATAATCGTTTTCATTTTATCTTCCTTCTCGTGTATAAAATTTCCATGCAACGCCAAAACCAAGCGATATATTACTATTTTGCTTAACTAAGGGACTGTGTTGCTGCTTTGTATTTGCTAGGTAATCATATTTTACAAAACCACCTAGCCAATATTTTTTAGTATCAAAATTTATCCCAATGGATAAATCTGATCCTGAATATCCAGAACGGTTATTAAATTCAGCTCGTTCAGCACTACTATCAAGTAAAGAAATACCATAATAATAATTTAAATAACGATCGTCAGCAAAATTAGCGTTTGCTCTTATGCTGGTACTTAACTCATAATTATTCGTTACTAAAAGTGGCGACTCAAAATAAATACTCGGTCCATAGTGCCAACCTACATTAGTGACAGACCCAAAATCGGTAGCCATTGCTTTTCGAGTAAAAAGCCCAAAATATAGGTGACGTTTTGTTTGTGGTGTCCCCATTAAATAATAATTTAATGATGGCCCCAGTTCAAACACCCAATCTAAATCATCTAAGCCCTCACGTGCCGTGTTATCTTTACTGTCAACGGCAATAGTTACACCGGCAGAAATATCTAAATGCAGGTTCCCCTGATGCCAC
This sequence comes from Pseudoalteromonas sp. SWN29, assembly GCF_015864465.1. NCBI lineage: Bacteria > Pseudomonadati > Pseudomonadota > Gammaproteobacteria > Alteromonadales > Pseudoalteromonadaceae > Pseudoalteromonas > Pseudoalteromonas sp. SWN29. The sequence continues at coordinate 39,763 of NZ_JADYXE010000028.1, read as the reverse complement.
AAATAACCTGTAAAGCTATTGCGGTCGATATCTAAATCATCACTTTGATAACGGATATAAGGTACTGGGAGTACATACTGTTCACTTTGATCAGAACCTAGGTAATGTGGGATGTCAGCCATAAAAATACCGCCACCCACTTCAAGCTTTGATGCACCAAATGAAAACGTACTAAATAAAGTGAGTAATAGGTATAACCACTTAACTTTATTCACCTTGAAACCGTTTAAAAATAAGAGATGTATTAATACCACCAAAGGCAAAGTTGTTACTCATTACAAAGTTTGTATGAATCTGTCGGCCTTCTTCAATAATGTAATCAAGAGGAGCACATTCACTGTCTATTGCGGTTAAATTAATAGTGGGTGCAAACCAGTCATCATTCATCATGTTTATACTTGCCCATGCTTCTATAGCACCACACGCACCAAGAGTGTGCCCTAGGTAGCTTTTTAATGAACTAATTGGCTTAGCACCTAATGCATTAAATGTTGCATGAGATTCTGCAATGTCACCTCTATCGGTTGAAGTACCATGTGCATTAATATAACCAATTTGATCCGCTGAGATATTAGCGTCTTGCAGTGCCATTTCTATAGCAACTTGCATGGTTTCAGAAGTTGGTTGCGTTACATGTTTCCCATCAGAGTTACAACCAAAGCCGACTACTTCAGCTAATATGGTTGCACCACGAGCTTTAGCATGTTCATATTCTTCTAAAATGAGTGTACCTGCGCCCTCGCCAATAACTAAACCATCACGATTTTTATCAAATGGTCTAGGTGTGTTTTTAGGTGTGTCATTTTTTGTACTCGTTGCATACAAAGTATCAAAAACAGCCGCTTCTGTAACACATAACTCTTCAGCACCACCTGCGACCATCAACTTTTGGCGACCGAATTTTATGGCTTCGTATGCATAACCAATTCCTTGTGAACCAGAAGTACACGCTGAACTTGTTGTGATCACACGACCTTTTAAACCAAAAAATACGCCAACGTTAACCGGTGCAGTATGAGCCATCATTTGAATATAACTCGTCGCGGTTACGCCATTCATAGAACCACTTTCCATCATGCGGCCAAAAGAGACTAAAGGCTCTGTTGAACCTATTGATGAGCCGTATGACACGCCAGTAGAACCATCAGTTAAAGCTGGGTGTTCTAATAATTGTGCTTGTTCTAAGGCGCGCTCAGTCGCAACTGTCGACATAAGAGAAACACGCCCCATAGAACGAACCTTCTTTCGCGTATAGTTTGCTGGACGACTAAAACCTTCAACGGGGGCTGCTAAATTAGTATTTAAACCATCAATATAATCCCAGCTAGGCATACGTTTTACTGCATTTTCGCCTTTTATTAAAGCCGCTTTGAATACATTCCAATCATCACCTAGCGCAGTGATAGACGCCATTCCCGTTACTACAACACGCTTCATTACGCCATTCCACCATTAACTTGAATTACCTGACGGGTAATATAACTTGCGCCATCAGACATTAAAAAAGCGACTGTTGCAGCCACTTCATCTACATTTCCCATACGGTTAGCGGGAATCATTTTTTTCATTTCGGCTATTGGTAAATCATCAGTCATACCAGTATCAATAAGACCAGGTGCTACGCAATTCACAGTTATTTTTCGCTTTGCAAGCTCGACAGCAAGCGCTTTCGAAGCGCCAATAATACCCGCTTTTGATGCACTATAATTAACTTGTCCACGGTTACCAGCAACGCCCGACACTGATGACATAGCGACAATACGCCCACCTTTACGATTACTTACCATAGGCATAACTAATGGGTGCAACACATTATAAAACCCATCTAGATTTGTGTGTATTACGCTATCCCACTCTTCATCTGTCATTGCAGGAAATGCAGTATCAGCAGTAATACCGGCATTGCACACTACACCATAAAATGCACCATGGCACTCTACATACCCACCTAAAATTGCTTTAGCTGATTCTCTATCTGCAACATCAAATTGTAAAATATCAACATTAACGCCTAAAGCAATAATTTCAGATTTAACCTGTTCTGCAGCTTCTATTCCTGAGCGACAATGCAAACTAATATCAAAGCCATCTTTAGCAAGCTTTAAAGCAATGGCTTTACCAATACCTTTACTTGAACCGGTTACTAGTACACGTCTTGACATTAAATTTGCTCCGCTAAAAATTGACTAGGATTTTCTGGTTGAAATACATTAATTTTGGCATCCACTAATAGCACGTCGCCTTCTTTAATAGTGCACTCAAATGCACTTAAGCCACTTTCTTCACTATATAATTTTTCAACTTCGATTGTTAAAGTACTATCGAGAGAAAAACCAGTGCAATGCATTTTATACTTACGGCTACTTACTAAAAATCCGACTTCTACTTTAGCGCCACTATCTACTTGATTTGCGTTAGCATAAGCGGCAATGGTTTGTGCCATATATTCAATTCCAACATGGCTTGGTACCTGCTTTAACTCAGGGTCATAAAAATTACTTTGTGGAGTAATTGTAACAAGACAGCGTCCGCTAATTTCATCATAACTTTCTAAGCTATCAATTAAAATCATTGGTGCAGTGTGTGGTAATACACTTTCGATTGGGTGATGAGGATGATTCATAGCTTATAGTCCGATTAATACACTGACGTTATTACCGCCAAATGCAAATGAGTTTGACAAACAGGTAGTAATTTGGGAAGGGTGCTTAGCACCAACTGGAACAAGGTTTATTGCGGGTAAACTGGTATCCCGTTCACCATCCCATACATGAGGAGCATAATCATTACCGCCCAATAATAACCAACATAAACCTACTTCAGTCGCGCCAGCGGCACCTAATGTATGACCAATCATACCTTTTGAAGAGCTACATGGTGTTTCAATACCAAAAACATTCATTATAGCAATAGCTTCCATTTCATCATTTTTAGGTGTTGCAGTTCCATGTAAATTTACATAGTCAACTTCATTTATATTGATATTAGCGGCAGCTAACGCACTTTTCATTGCCCTTGCCGCTCCCTCACCTTGTGGATGAGGTGCCGACATATGATGCGCATCGCTCGATTCACCAACACCTAATAGTTTAACTTCCCCTTGCTTTTGTACAATACACAAAGCGGCAGCTTCACCTATATTTATTCCATCACGATTCTTACTTGATGGGTTTGATATGCCTGCTGATGTTGATGCTAAAGCATGAAAACCATTTACCGTCATACCACATAGGCTATCTACTCCACCTACAATTGCAGCATCTGCTAATCCGCAAGCTATCATTTCTTGTGCTGTCGCAAATGCTTTAGAACTTGATGAACATGCTGTAGATAACGTAAAAGCAACACCTTCTAGACCCAGCTCACTTTGAATAAATTGTGCTAGGTTATCCATCTCTTGCTGCTGGTAATGATACTCACTCGGAAAAAGACCCTCTTGCTGTTGAGTTTTCATTGCTTGCTCACCTTGAGCAATACCTGATGTACTCGTACCAACAATGACTGCAATTCGCTGTGCACCATATTGCTTTTTAAGCTCAGTAACGGGTTCTCTTAATTGCTCAAGCGCATGTGCTGCCAATTGATTATTTCTAGTTTGAAACTCGAGATCTCGGTCAGTTAATAAGGGTAACTCAGCATTTACAGCGCCAACATAAATAGGACCTTCGTCAAAGAGAGTGTTATTGATAACAATACCCTCTTGACTGCCTGCGAGTAAATTACGTCTTATACTTTGGTTATCACACCCTAGTGCATTTATCATGGCGTAATGGCTAATAAATAGCGGTTGTTGCATATTAATATTCTTCTAATCTTTCTATAGTTAAACGATAATTCTGCTCGTTCTCAACTAGTTGAGTGTGTGAGCCATTATATATAACTTCACGAATTAATGTCTCGCCTCGATAAAAACGACGAGTTAATTGTCCTGCAATAGTAGTTTGAGTTACTTGGCAGTTTTTACAAATATGTTGCTTAAGTTGTGCCAATGGCCAAAACGCACTTTGCATGTCATAAATAATTTTTTTTCCATCAAAGTCAACTCCTAGCAAATTAGTCGTCGTTAATTGATTCGTCTGGGTATCAAACTGCAGCTGAGATAGCGGGATACCTTCAAAACTCAATGCTGCAACTTTTATCATTTTCTCAGAAAACTCAGTAGACACTAGCATTGACTGTTCAACAACACCTGAGAATTGAAACTTCTCAAGCCAGCCTTTGCCAACTATTTCGTTAGGTATTGGCATTGGCTCAAACAGTGCAGTATCAACCTTTGGTTTATAAGCTATCTGGCAAGCATTTAAAAACACCATAAAAATTATAATGAATGCTATTTTTATATTTTGGCTAAGCAACATATTTATACAACAGCAGCATTGATATCAGTCATTTCAGAGTCACATATTTTTTCTAAAATATTGAGACCTCGTTTAGTGTTTTTAACAAATGGATTTTTTTTATCCCATGCATAACCCGCTAAAATGGAGCACACCATTGCTTTTACATCTGGCTGACCGTCTGCAAAAAAGATAACCGATTGTAAACTCGTATCATACCAAGAGTTCACAAAGTATTTGAATACAGTGATCCCTTCGCGCAGTGGTATTTCATATTCATTTTTCCAGTCGATTGTCTCACCTTGTAATTGTTTAACCACAAGTTCAGATGCCTGTACCGCAGAACGCAGTGCAATTGTAACTCCAGAAGAAAATACGGGGTCTAAAAACTCACCTGCATTGCCTAATAACGCAAATTTATCACCATGTAACTGCTTTACATTTGCTGAGTAACCACCAATAGTACGCACAGGTGCAATAATTTTAGCGTCATCTAATAATGCCGATAAGTTATCATCTTCACTTATAAACTGAAGTAATATTTGCTCAAGGCTCATATCTGGATTTTCTATCTGTGCAGTTTCACCCACAACGCCTACGCTCACCGTACTGTCACTGAATGGGATAAGCCAATACCACACGTCAGGAATATCTGGGTGAACTGTAATAAGTATTTTATTACGATCAAATTTAGGACAATCTATATTATCTTTGAAATGTGTGAATACAGCTTTACGAGGTGATAACTCACTCGCTTCTTCTAAATCTAATAAACGAGGAAGAACTCGACCAAACCCACTGGCATCTAAAGTGAAACGGGCTGTTATTTTACTTTTTTGCTCCGTTTTTAAATTAGTAATGTCAATACACGTACTATTTTCGTTAGTTGTGAAGTTTGTAACACGATTACCAAAGCGAATTTCAGCGCCTTGATTAATGGCCTCTTGAGCTAATAAGTTATCAAACTCAGCGCGTTTAACTTGATACGTTGTACCAGGGCCTTCACTAAACTTTTCTTCAAAATTAAAGTTGGTGTGATGACCACTTCGGTAAAATGCAGCGCCATTTTTAAATTGAAAACCCAGTTTTTCAGCATTTTCAAGTAAGGTGTCGAGCATATTTGCTTGGCGTAAATAATCCATTGATTGTGGTAATAAGCTCTCACCAATAGAAAAACGTGGGAACTCATCTCGTTCTACTAAACATACACTTAAACCATGCTGCATTAATAAACACGCAGCAACTGTTCCTGACGGACCAGCACCGATTATAGTTACATCAAAATCAGTTGATATCATTAAATATTCCTTTTCGATACAAGAGTAAGGCGCGGGGCCATAATGAACACTATAACAACACCTATAAATACAGTGAAACCAAATTGGCTCACGGCGGGTGTTGAGCTAACAATTAAAATTGCAAATACAAATAAAGAACTCAAAGCTGAGATGAGCGTGGTTAATGTTATTTTTTCACAAAGACCATGCTCAGCATAAAATACGCAGTAGTCTAAACCCAATGCCAAAATGAGTATGCCCGCTACATAATTAAACACACTTAAGCCGTCAAAAAACCATGCACTAATAACAAGTGCTATTACCATAGCAATTGCAGGTCGGCTTACTGCAATAAACGCATTAAGTAATCCGTACCGTAGCCAAAAAACAAGCATTGCGGCACCAAGTGCTAAGCCATATATTAAAATCAAGTGATGCCTAAACAATCCTACCTGCTCACTTACAGCTAATACTTTATCAACAAAAACAACATCTTTGTAGTTATTTAAGGTCCTTTCAAGCATCTTTGGATCATTGATGCCTTGCAACTTTATAATGCTGTAGTAACGACTATTAATTTCGACCCATTGATCAGTAAATAAGTGGGCTATTTGGCTTTTTTGCCATGTTGGAAAATCTAACTGAGTTAATTCAGGATTATTTCGCGTGTAAGGTAATTCTAATAATGTTTTTAATTGATTAAACAAACCGTCATTCTCGGCTTGCAACATTAACGCTTGCGACTTTTCCTGCATAGCAATAGAGGGCAGCCACTGGCTAATACTTGAATATTTAGTAAAGGCATTATTTTGCTGTAATTGCTTTAAGTCTTCAGCTAATTGTTCAGAGCGTTCTAATGTTTGCTGAGAAGAATCCCCCGCCACTAAAATATATGGGCTGTCCCAATGTGCATTTAATATTTCTGAAATTTTCTGTTGTTGGGTCACTAAGCTCGCTGAGCTTTTATAAAACGTACGCGGGTCGTCAACGTTATTTATCATACTTAAAGCGGCTATCGCGATAACTAAAAAGCAGAACTGCCACCAATAGTTTAAGCGCTTTTTGAGGATGACTTGTTGCCAATCATTTAGTTGAATAACAAAATGAGGAATTGCACTTGGCTTTTTTACAATAAAACTAGCAATACTTGGATAAACAAGTAATACAGTCAGTAAAGCGCCTAATAGACCAGCCATAGTAAATACAGCAATTTGCTTAAATAATACTAATGGAGTGAATACTAAAATTAAATAACCGACTGTTGTCGTAATAAAACCCAATAAAAGTGACACACGAATACTACGTAAGGGATTAAACCGGTCAACTTTGCTAAAGCGTAATTCGCTCAGTGCATGAAAACTATAATCAGCAGCAATACCAATTAATGTCACAGCAAATACCAACGTTAAAATATTTACTTCATTAAAAAATAAACGTAATGCACTATATCCATAAAGCATACTAATAGAGATGACAAATAGCGTACAAAAAACACTTAACGCACTTCTATAAATAACCACAATCAACAATAAAGTAGCAATAATTGAAATACTGCCAAATACAGTCATCTCGTTTTGAGCGGTCATACTTGCGTCTGCGGTAAAAAATGCTGCTCCGGTAACAAGATAATTTACCCCAGATTTTTCCTCGCTACTTTGTTTTTTTATATCGTTAACTTTTGTAGCTATATCTTTGGCTATATTTAAATCTAAGCCAGTATTAGCACTAACAAAATTAATAAGCACATAGTAAATTGCATCGTCAGAACTACCGTTTTTTATCTCATCTTGAGCAATAAGATAACCTTGGTAATTTTTAAGCTTCATTGAGGGTACGTTTTGTTGATTAAAAAAATCAGCTAAACCCAAATTAGGATCAGAAGATAATGTCGCTGCAACCCATGGCGATCCCATTTCATTTAATAAACTAAATTGATAATTAAATACGGCACCCGCAGTTTTATTTTGTAATAAGTGTTTATACTTTTCACTCAAAAATGCATATTTATAAGGTAGGTAATCCTTCACTACAGATTGCAGTTCTGGAAGTGCTCCAAAATGAATATTAACCTCAATGCCATTAATATCACTTAGTGCAAGTGCAGCTTGCTCTGCGTACTTTATCGCGTTACTACGCTTTTTGTGACCAACAAGCATGACGTGTTGACGCAACTGTTGCTGCTCAACTTTATCATTCACTAATCGCACATCCTCACTTTGTTCTACTGTAAATACCTGGTTAATATCAGCCACAATAGCAAAAGGCTTAAATAGCCATAAATAGCTTAAACCAGCGAGTAATATGAGTAGTTGTATCCCCCAAAGGAGTAACTTAGTGCGTGAGTTTAACGACATCCATGTCATTTTTTGTCAGCTCCTTGCTGGTAAATACCATCATTATCTCTGTTTTATTATTCTGCTGGTCTGTTAGTACTATACTGCGTTGACTTTCATCAAGTGAACACAAGTTAACATTGGTAAATAATGCAGCAACGTCTTTAAGTTTTGGTATTAGGTTGTAACAATGTTCATCATTTGAAGCGGCTATGCTCCAATCGCTTTCGTTAATGTCACCACTAAGTAACTTTGCAAGTAAACTGTTTATTTGTTTATCTTGGGTAAGGATTTTATACGCTTTTGTTGATTCTAAGCGACGGTAAATCCCATTAGGGAGTAACAGCATTTCACTGCTAACCGGTGATAGGGTGTGCCAGTAAACATGTTGATCATGAATAACAAAGTTACCTTGCGATTTAATCGCGCGCTTTAGAAATGTAAAATGTTTAGCTTGGCTAAACTGACCTTTACCCTGCGCTACTTTAAAGCGAGCAAAGTCATTAGCTGCAGCCTGCGTACTTAAAAAAAACAAAAGTACTAAAGCCAGTTTATTCAACATAAGCCATCACTTTATCGATAAATATACTTGGCGATTCAAATTGGAGTTCTTGAGTATGTAAGTCCATCGCAACTTGTATCGTATAAGCTTTAGTCAAAACCTTATCCGTATCAAGGCATTCAATACGGTAATCAATTTTAATCCGCATCTCAAATTCAACCAAAGAGGCGTGAATACGTATACGAGATCCAAATACAGCCGATGCAACATACTTTAATCGCATATCAACTATCGGCCACATAAAACCTGACTTTTCCATCGCATTATAGTTATAACCAATTTTATTAAGCAATGCACAACGGGCGTCTTCTATGTATTTTACATAGTTACCATGCCACACAATTCGCATTGGGTCTAAATCATAAAACGGCACCACCATATCAATGGAGGTACTAACAATTGCTTTGGATTTTTTCATTATTTACCTTTAGCTAGTTTGATAAAGTGCCCAGCGTTGAGTTTGGATATACTCAATCGTCTGACGTAATATCTTATCTGTTGGGCGATCTTCTTCTAGTAAATCAAAGAAACTAGCTACATCATCAATCATTGCAGTAATTTCAGGGTTTAATGCAGAAGCATCAATTTCATTATTTAAAATACGAATTCGAACACCTTGCACAGCAGCCAATAGAGTTGCCGCGAGTACCTGCTCTGTTAGTTGTAAAATACGTAAACAGTCACGTGCAGCAATGGTCCCCATACTCACTTTATCTTGGTTATGACATTCTGTAGAACGTGAAAAAACGCTGGCTGGCATTGTTAATTTAAGTGCTTCAGCAGTCCATGCAGAACAACCAATCTGGATAGCTTTGAAACCATGATTTATAAAGTGACGTTCACTTGAGGCCGCACTTAAATTGGATGGCAAACCATTATTCATTTTAACATCAACCATCGTCGCAATTTGTCGATCTGCTAAATCAGCTAAATTTGCCACACAGTTTTTCATCGAGTCCATTGCCATTGCAATATGACCGCCGTAAAAATGACCTCCATGTAAAACATGCTCGCCAATACCATCAATAATAGGATTATCATTGGCACTGTTAAGCTCATTTTCAATCATATTTCTTAACCATGGTAGGCTATCTTCAAGCACACCTATAACGTGCGGAGCACATCGTATAGAATAGCGATCTTGTAAGCGGTCTGAATTACGAGGATGCTCAACATGGTTTAAATCATGCTGAATGCGTTTAGCAACATTTTGCTGACCAACATGCGGCTTAACACTAAATAAAATATCATCAAAGTGATTGCTATTACCTTTAAGCGCAATACTTGCAAGTGCAGTTATACGGGTCATTAAACGACTTGCGTACTCAGAGCGGTCGAATGCTTGACATGCTAGCGCCGTCATAACGGCGGTGCCATTCATAATAGCCAGACCCTCTTTAGGGCGTAACGTAATTGCTTTTAAACCCTCAGCCGAAAATGCCTCTAATGAATTAACAACCTGATCTTTATAGTACGTATCACGCTCACCAATTAAGCTACCAGCAACATATGACAGAGGTGTTAAATCACCACTTGCGCCTACCGATCCTTCTTGTGGAATGACAGGAATAATATCGCGGTTGATCATCTCAACTAATAATTTAAGTAAATCCCAACTTACACCAGAATAACCTTGTGACAAAGACGCCAAACGACTTGCTAAAATAAGCTTACCTTGCTCTGGCGTAAAAAAATCACCCAAGCCACAACCATGAAAACGCGTTAGGTGTATTGGCAACTCATTAACGAGTGATAAAGGAATTTCAACGGTGCATGAATCACCGTAACCGGTTGTTACGCCGTATATATGACCTTCTTCAGCTAATAACTTATCTAAAAAAGCGACAGCAGAATCAATTTTTTTTGCAAAGTGACTATCACCAGAAAGCGCAACTCCGCGCTTATCTTTTACAACACTGATAATGTCTTCAATTGTTAAACGCCCTGCACCAAATAATAGGTGACTTGATGTATTACTTTCCATTTACTACTTCTCCAGATATTTAGCTAGGCTTTGAATCTTTGTCTGTGGCTTTTGGCCAAAAATTAAAAAAATTGTACCATTGATACGGCGCTTTTTTACAATAAAATTCGAGTCGTTGCGCGAACTTAGTAGCCATTGACTGAAAGTACGCTTGACGCTCTTTACGTTTGACCTTAATGGGGTCTGCAAATTTTTCAATATATGTTTTATAACGTCCCTGCTCATTTATGCAAAACATTAAAAAAACTGGGCATTCCATAATATTTGCAAGTGCAAATGGACCCACCGCAAACGGAGCATCTTCTCCTAAAAACGGCACATGATGTACACTATTTGGATTATTAACCGATGTACGGTCAGCAAATATAATTACGGCTTCACCATCGTCTAACTTTTGCTTTAATTTAATTGTATCATCTGGACCAAAGTTATTGATATGAATAAAATTAATGGCTGCATCTTGGTTAACTTTTTTCAAAAAGTTATTAAATGAAGGTGTATGCTCATTATAAGTAATTACATTAAGCGGTCGTTTGTTATCTCCCATACTAAAAATAGCACGACAAATTTCCATATTACCTAAATGAGCACTAAAAATAACAGCGCCTTTAGCCTCTAGTAATTGCTGATAACCTTCTGGTGTAGCAATTTCTAAATCTTTAATATTTACTTTTCCAAGCCAGGCATCAAATTTATCTAAAATTGCCATACCAAACGAGAAGTACAACCTAAAACCTTGTTTAAAACGCGCCCAACCAGTGCGCTTACCTTCACCCATGCTAACATTAAGATTATCTAAATAATGCCAAATAGCTTGACGAGACAAGCGACCAGTAACGTAAAAATAAAACATAACTGGTGTTAAAACTATTTTGAACAGCCACTTACCAAATACTTTGTATATAAATACCAATACTTCGATACCTAGCATAGAGCCGCGTTCTTTTAATTGTGACCAATGAAATGGTTTATCAACGTCATTATGTGGTGCTGTTTTTTTCTCTGACATGCAATAAATCCCTTTATTTAAATTTGTTTAAAATTAAACGTGGTAAACGCCACAACATGCCAAAAAAGAGCCTCGTATGCATTTTTGAAATCAATACGTTATCGTCCCAGACATTAAAATGTGACACTCCATTCTCTGGGTAATGAACTTTAGTTTTGATAAATTCAACAGGCGTACCTTGCCAATAAAGCTTTACCATTACCTCTATATCAAAATCCATTTTATTACCCAAACGAGTACTATTTATAAGCGTTATATAAGCATCTAACGGATATACACGAAAGCCACACATAGTGTCTTTTAATGCAAACGATAACGTTTCTATATAAACCCAAAAATGAGTAATAAAACGTCCATAATAACGTCCTTTTGATATTGACTCATCGTAAATAGGTTGCCCACTCACTAATGCTTTAGGGTAAAGTTTAGAGCGTGCAACAAGTTGGTCTACATCATTTAAATCGTGTTGACCATCAGCATCAATTTGAATTGCATGACTCCAACCTGCTTGATGCGCATGAACAAGACCCGTTTGTACAGCGGCTCCTTTGCCACCATTTTCAATACGACGTACCAATGTAACTAAAGCGAACTCAGCATCTATTTTCTCAAGTACGCTTTGCGTTTGTTCGTTGCTTCCATCATCTACCAATATAATTGGCAGATTAAAAGCAACTAAAGCTGTTATCGTATCGTGAATCACTAAATCGTGATTGTAATTTGGGATGACAAATCCATATTTACTCGACATTATAAAGCACTCTTATTCATCATTTAGCACTACTTTGCCTGATGCATGCTGTCCATGCTCTGAGCTGTAACTAAAGCTAAATTTAGTATTTTTAATTTGTTTTAATAATAAATCTACTTCGTAATTTGGTTTAACTATAATCTGAAACTTTAACGCATCAACTGAAATTGCTTTTTGGCAATCTACATTCAAATATTTAGTCAAATAATGCATCACCCAATCAAGTTGAGCGACGCCTGGTAAAATTGGTGCTTGCACAAAGTGACCTTGAAAATAAAATAGGTTTTCTGGTATTTTTAAACGCAAAAGCACATGGTCAGGGCTTTGTTCTATTACTTCACAAATAGGTTTATATACGAAATCAGTCAAACATTTTCTCCAATTGCATTTTTTCGAGTTTACCTTGCGTGTTATAAGGTAATGCCGACAAATAACGAAACTTACGTGGTATCACTAAAGGTTCAAAAAATGCTTTTAAATGGCTCTTAAGAGCCTGTGAAAATTTAAATTTACCATGCTCTGCTAATACAGCTTCACCCTCTTGGGTTAACACTAATACTGCAGCAATCTCACTTCGCTTATTTTGTTGCTCATTTTCAAGAAGTAATACATAGCATTCGTTAACCAAAGTGTATTGATTTATCTTTTGCGTTATCTCATCTAATGAACAACGTTTTTCTTCAATTTTAACAATGCGATCTGCACGACCTAATAACGAAAACTGATTACTATTAGTTAATTGCGCTCTATCATCTGTTTGATACCACTCATTGTGATTAACATAAGGCGATGAGATAATAAGTCTTTGTAAGTCATCCGTTTTTATTTTTATCGGTGTAAATGCTTGCCAAATTACAGACTTATTTTGCTGGCGCCAAGCAATTCCGCCAGTTTCAGTACTACCAAGCACTTCAACCGGTGCATAACCAAATTGCTCGCTTAGTAAATTAGCTGCAACTGATTGCAGCGGTCCACCAGATGAAAAGCAACAGCGTAATTTATCTTTAACAGATACTAATACGTTATCTTGAACCAATCGATGATAGTAAGCTGGGCTACTAATTAAGGTAATGTCACTTTTAGCTGTATTTTCAATAAACGAAAGTAAATGCTCTGGGTATTCAAAGCTACTAAAACAAACATTTCTCCCAGAGTATAGCGGCCAAAGAACTTTAAATAACAATCCATAAATATGTTGATGCGACACAGTAGCAACAAAAGTTGTATTTACAATTTGCTCGCCAAATTGCTCTTCAAGTACATCGAGTTCTAAAACTAATTGCTTAAACGTTTTATCTATCGCTTTTGGTTGTCCACTCGAACCCGATGTAAAAAAACGAATACTTGTAAGCTCGTTAATCTCAAGCTCAGCTGTAGTGCTACTTCTTAAATCTGGTGTAAATGCGATGTCAGCAGATGATAAGTTAGCATCACCACAAAATGCATCGGCATAGCTTAAGCATTGCGTGAGCTGGGCAGGTTGTCCATTTTGGGGCAAAACAATTGACTTTTTTGCCACTAATAAAGCAAAAAACAATACGCTAAACTGGTAGCTATCAGCATCAAAAAGCAACCACGTAGTTTCAGGCTGCTTAGAAAAATTTTTAGCGTGGCCGTTAACCTGCTCACGCCAAATTGTAAAATCATGGTTCTCACCATAAAAATAGTTATTATTATTTGGCCACTTCATTCGATTTATTTTTTGCCTTTTGCCATTTGCCATTTTCTTACAATCAATTCTATGATCATTAATAACCCCATCAGCAGATACGAAATCAAGCCATTATAGGTAAGCCATACTTTTGGATTTGGGTGAAATACGGTTACAGTCGCAATTAAACCATTCAATATAAAAAACACACACCACACTTTAGTCACTGATCGTGTGTAACGTTTTCCATTTTCATCTAGGGTTTCAAATTTACCTGCAATAATTTCAATTACACTAGGGGGGTTATATAGTGAATAAGCAAATACAGCTAAAAAGCAGCTGCTGATAACAACAGGGTAAAACTTTAACGCTAATGCTGAATTTGCAAAAGTAGCAAAAAGTAATAACCCACACCCGCATGCAGTCATAATTTTTAAATGAGGAATCGTTGTTTTGCTGTCTTTAACCAACCAATGCCTTAGCAGTAAAACGGCAACAAAAACACCACCAATAATTACCGGTTCACTGTACTGTAAGCCAAAATATACCGCAAAAGGGTAAGTTAATAATAAGCCAGCTAACAACGCCTTTTTCATTAAGCCTCAACAACCATTAGCTTTTCAATTGCGTCAATTACATCTTGTACGGTACGAACTTGTTTAAAGTCATCAGGTTCGATTTTTTTACCTGTTTGTTCGCGTAATTTTACAACCAAATCTACGGCATCAATGCTATCAAGATCTAAATCTTCATATAAACTTGCTGTGCGAGTAATGTCCTCAGGCTCTATCTCAAAATATTCCTGTAAAATATCGCTAAGCATCGCAAAAATTTGCTCGCCGCTTTTCATGTTTTCATTATTCATATATATATCCAAATACTGTATCGCTTTAAAAACGCAGTATGTTATGCCCTTGTTGCAGCTATAAAATCACATAAAGTTTTAACCGAGTAAAAATGCTTTTTACTGTCATCGGTATTTCCATCAATTTTTACATCGTATGCTTTTTTAATTGCGACACCTAATTCAAGTGCATCAATTGAATCTAAGCCTAAACCATCAACAAAAAGTGCTTCTTCATCGTTAATATCTGCGGCTTCAATGTCTTCTAAATCTAAAGTTTCGATAATTAGTTGTTTAACTTCAGTGCTTAAATCACTCATATTTTAATTTTTCCTCGTTAAGATAAGCTTGTAAATCGCGTGTTAGTTTGCGTACCGAATTAGTTACCTGATCGTCTTGTATATAAGGTTCTATCAAATAAGGAGGTAAAACACGCATCTTAAAGGTAAAACGGCGATCAGTTACCTGATACCACTTTTGTCCTTTGGTTAATGTTATTGGGTTTACGTCAATTAAGATTGGTAAAATATCGACTTGAGTTCGAAGCGCAATATTTCCAGCCCCTCGTTTAAAATGCCAAGGTTTACCTGGTACACTTCGAGTTCCTTCAGGGAACACTATAAGATTGTTTCCACTGGCAAAGCTTTTTTTACATTGCCCTAAAAAGTAATCTGGCTCAGCATCATTATTAATATAACCAGTGGCTTTAACTACACCTTTTAGAAAAGGATTTCTCCATAAATCAGCTTTAACAACGCAGTCTGCATGGCGCACAATAGAAATAAGCACAACAACATCAATTAAAGATGGGTGATTAGCTATTATTAACTGCCCTTTTGCTTGTTTTATTGCATCGAGCTTATCTACATCTAATCGTAATATGCCAACTAAGCGCATATAACCAACAAAAAATTTAAATGAATAATGCACAGCAGTTCGTGCAGCTTGATTTCGTTTATTTATATCACGATAAATAAGTCGTTGAATTGAAAAGATAATAACAGACAATGCCAAACCACCAGCACTAAACAAGGCGAAGGCGCTGCCTGTTGCAATAATACGGTATGCTTTTATCAATTGAGTTTTCATTAGCGCGATAGCTGCCATTGATATCTTTTTGAGTTTATTTCTAACTTATTATTTTGTGAAAAATAAAACTTTAAAAAATCGAGAGCTTGTAACTCAGCTGCTTCGCTTTCTCTTACATAATGATGACCGGTACATTTTAGTTCAAAACCGTTACTACTTTCACACGGTTCAATAAGCAACCCTACTGCTATATTGTCAGGTTTTTGTTGTACATAAGGTTGGTAATGTTCAGGTACAGCTTGGTCACTATATACATATAAAATACGCTCATAGCCATGCATTTGCAGCTTTGCAACAGCATCTACTAATCCCATAAAAAAACTATCTTCACCTGCGGACATAGCGCAAAGTGGTGCTTTATTTCCAGCATAAATACTAAACAAACCACCCACAGCATTATGCACTGATAACGCAAAGTTAGTTGGAGAAAGCGTTTCTTTAGCTGCAACAGCTGCAATTAATTTAGTCGTTTTGTGTAGGTCGCCATGGCGAGAAGAAAATACACTAGGAATGTTATGCTGAAATCCTTCACTTGCCTCTAAAGCGCAGTGGAGTGTCAGTTTAGCAAATGCGCTTAAACGTCTTCGCTGCATCGCAGGTATCTGTTTTAATTCAGGAAGAGTTAACGTTTGCGGGTTTACTATCATACTGTTGGAGTATGATTGCCAATCTTGGTGATTTATTTTCCCGTCGCCCCAAGCGATGCATTTTTTGATAATAAATTTCAATGTAATAATCCCTATTACAGCAGTGGTGACAAAAAGAGGCTAGATTCTACAGTCGCACTTGTTTTGATTCAAGGAAAACTCTCATATAACACCACGTTCGCCGAAAAAACCATCATCTTGGATTATTTTCGCCCAACATTCTCGTTGGTTTTCATCTTCTTGCCAAACCAGTAAAATAGCGTGTTCAATCAAACCTAAGCTCATATCGGTTTCAGCTAGCAACTTGTTTTTTTCTATTGCTTGCTTACTACTACCTATAAAAATGTTTGGACCATCAATCGCATACGTATTAGCTATATAATAGTTTGCTGCATTACCAACACTTGCTACAAAACTTAATGGTTTTATAGGGTTGTTTTGGTGTACATCAATTAACATTGATTGCATTGAATCACTCGAAAAGTAATCCGCGCAACTATACAAACCACTCTTTGCACTTAGTTCAATATCACCTTTAGCACGGTATACTGCTAGTAACGCAATTAGTGTAAAAGAATCCATCCTACGAACCTGTAAACCAGTTTCTTGTTTTACAAGTTGCCTCAAGCTTTTTACATCTCGATTTTTTTCAAAGCTTAAATAGCTACTGCCTACTTCTTTCATTCAGTACCTCTATAACGCTGAAAAACTAAAGCCGCATTATTACCGCCAAAACCAAAGTAATTAAATAATACAGTGTTCACTTGTGAAAAATCATTTCCTTTATAAAAAGGCCACATCAAATCGTTATTTTGAGTTATATACTCAGGTGGTATGTACGATTCTTTACTTAAACAATCAGCGAATAATGCAATTTCAATTACACCACATGCGCCTAATGTATGTCCTGTAAAAGGTTTGAAAGCAATAATAGGAGGGCGATGAGTTGTTTTTGATGTATTAAATAATGAAGTTAAAGCATTACACTCTGCTTCATCATTACCAAGCGTGGCAGTACCATGTACTTTAATTAGGTCTATATTAGTACTTTGAATATTTGCCTGTAGTAAACAATCATTAATAACTTGTGCAATATGACTGCCATCTTCCTGAGTCATTGTTAAACTATAAGTGTCGCATGACGATGCACCACCCAGCATTTTGAGACTGCACTGCGCGTTAGGCGTCGATGATAAATAAAGAGCTGCAACTCCCTCCCCTAAGATTAAGCCAGAACGACCTTTAGCAAATGCAATTAATTCTGTTTTACTAATTAAATCTAACGACTTAAAGCCTTCAACTGTTAGGGGGTTATAAAATTCGCAACCTATAACCAATGCATGTTCAATTTTTCCGGTACTTATTAAACGCGAAGCATACAAACATGCATTAGCACTTGCTGTACATGCTGTGCTAAACGTAAATTCCAACTCATTTAAACCGTATCGTTTTACTAATGCTTGGCTAATTTTATCTGTTTTAGATAGCCACAACTTACCTTCATCTCCCACTTCCACAGCACTGATATCTAAAGAAGTCGATCCTAAAAATAAATTAGTTTTTGCTAAATCACTAGCTGATAGATTCAACTTTTCAAAAAGAGGATATAAAACGGCATCAAAATAACTTAAAATACCCGCAAAATCGCTACAATTTATTTCTTCTCGAAATGATTTAAATGCCACACTTTCATCTTCAATAGTGCTTACAACACTACTTGTTTTATTACTTAATGGTGCCGATAAGACCCCGCTGGCATTTAAATATACATCCCGTTTATTCATTACTTAGCACGCTCTTGAATAATGAAGTCGGCAATTGTATCTATAGACTGTAAATGTTTACGCGTTTCTTTAGAGCCTTCGACTTTAATGCCAAAGTTTTGTTTTAATACTAATGAGAGTTGTAAAGCATCTAATGAGTCTAAGTTGATGCGTGATTTACTTCCAAACAATAGCTCTGAGTCAATAATATCAGCGGGCTCAAAATCATCTTCTTTATCACATTCAGTGATAATTAATTGTTTTAACTGTAGTTTTAATTCGGCTAATTCCATGTCAAATTCCTCATTTTTTTATTAAATATACATAATGCAGCAACAAAGCATAGCAATGAAAAACCCCAAAGCGATGCTGTATATTGCCAAAAAGTGTGATCAACTGATTCACTCATCAGTTGTCGTAATAGTTGAGCTGACCAATACATTGGCGACCCATTTGCCAGCGCGGCTAAATTATCAGGCATAATCTCAAGCGGCACCATAAAGCCACTCAATGCAGCTAAAATTATATTTACCCCACCACCTACAACAATTGCTTGTTCATAACTCGACACCATACTTGCTAATAATAAAGCAAAGGCAATTGCAGTAAAACTAACGGTTATAAATGTAAATATACTAAGCAATAAACCATACAGCGGTAGTAAAGGTAGATTCAAAAAGTAGGGAATTGCAATACAACCAATGATTGCAAGTAAACAGCCTTGTATAAGGCTGACAATTACATAAGCACATGCTTTGTTATAAAAATAGCGAGCCATACTAATTGGGTACGTTTTTAACCTAACCAAAGTGCCATTATTACGCTCATTAATAAAAGTGAGTGAAATAGGCAAAACAATAAAATAAATACCAAATACCCACCAAGCAGGAATGCTATTCAACGCTGGGTTGTGTAACGCTTTAGCTAACGGCTTTTCTAATAAATAACTTACATCTGATGATTCAACAACTTGATTAACTTGCTCATCTAACGATAAATCCTGAGATAAATCACCTGTATCAAGCATATACAAATAGAGTTTTAATTGAGATAAGCTCGCTTTCAATTTTTCAGTCATTAGTAATCGCGTTTGCGGCGCAAGGTCGTCACTTATATCTAACCGTAACTGGCTATTACCTTGGCGCATTAAAATTTGTTTATCTACACCGGCTTCTATTGTTAATCTGTTATCGGTATTGTTTTTATCTATAGTAAAACCCTGTGCAATTAAAAGTGCGATTAAAACATTACTATTCGCACTATTCTCTTGCCCAATGACACTGAGTGTTAGGTTAGCTTGTATATTTTTTTGCGACTGGCTGCTTGCCATCGTCATAATAACCATAAACACAATAGGCATAAGTAATAGTACGGCTAAGCTGTGTAAGTCATTTGCAATTAATCTGGCTTCTTTTTTTACCGTATGGATTAACATGATGACTCCGAAAATAAGTCACGATACAGTTGCTCTATATGACTATTTGAGAATGTCAGTGTTTTAATAGCATGACTCAAATTAGCAAGCACTGTAAAAGTAGATGCTAGCTGCTCGCTATTACTCACTTTTAATTGATGTCCGCCATTTTCTAAAATGGTTATCGGCTGTTTAAAAAGGGCTATTTGACTTGGAGATAAAGGCTTAACAGTAGTGAAATTTAAAGACGGTTTTTGATTATTTAAAAGCTCATTTGCAACGACTTTACCATTATTTAAAAATACGACTTCATCGCATAGCAATTCAACCTCATGTAATAAATGAGAGGTATAAACCAAGGTTTTACCTTGTTGTTTTAAATCCAATAATAAATTAATTATTGCATCACGCGATAATGGATCTATGCCTACCGTCGGTTCATCTAAAAATATAATGTCTGGCTGTTTACTCAAGGCAATTGCAATATTTAAGCGACGCTTATATCCACCAGATAAAGAACCCGCCATTTTATTAATAACATCATCAAGCCCGCATGCACGTATAGCCGATTTAATATGATTTGAATGTAAACTGCGATTTTTTTCACTTATGGACACAAAAAAAGCTAAATTATCGTGCACACTAAGTTCATGATAAAAAGCAAAATCTTGCGGTACTAAAGCAACTTTTTGGGCTATAGCTTCTTGGGTCGTATACAGTGAATAAAAAGGGTAACTAATTTGACCTGTTTGAGCAGTCAAAAGACCACTCATTAATGAAATTAATGTTGATTTTCCAGCTCCATTAGGTCCTAAAATAGCAGTGCAGCTACCTTGAGCAAGATTTAGTGATATATTATTAACACTCAATGGCATATTTGCTTTATAGCCAAAGCTCACTTGTTTTAGCGCCAACATAATTGGCATTAACTTCGCCATACTATTCCCTGTACCATTAAATATTCCTTTGAATTTTTATATTCTATTAATAGTGAACTGCGTAACCATCTATAAACTTTGCGCAACAGAAAAAGCATCGCCAATCGCTCTTTGCAAATCTAATTTTTCAGCGTTTAACGCACCGCCTATATAGCTAACTGGCATTAAACTGCTTAGTTGATGATGATACTCTGGCAGTACCGACTGCTGACCACTACAAATTACAACATGGTCCACATTTAATACTCGTTCACGGTTACGTATATTTAAATGCAAACCTTCTTCATCTATTTTTTGATAATTCACAGCAGCAAGCATTTTTACTCCCTGCTGTTTTAAATGCTCTCGGTGTATCCAGCCTGTCGTTTTCCCTAAATCTGCACCGTGTTTTCGTAATTTACGTTGTAGTAAATACACTTCACTTGATACTGTTGATTTGACGGGTTTTCCTTTTATACCACCTGCATTGCCGACGCTTAAGTCAATACCCCATTGTTCACTAAAACGTAAGTTTGAAGGTTCAAGATTCAAACACTGATTTTTCATTGCAACTATATAAGCAGCAACATCAAAACCTATTCCACCAGCGCCAATTATTGCAATTTTTTCGCCTGGCTTTACTTTAGCGCTAAGCACTGCCTCATAACTAATTACATTTGGTAATTTAATACCTTCTATTTGAGGGGTTAAACCTGTTACCCCCGTAGCAATAACGCAGTGATCAAAACGAGCCAAAGCCGCTATATTCGCTTTTATATTTAAGTTAATTGTAACATTTAGATTTTTTAAACGGCTTTTAAAATAGCGTAACGTTTCTCTAAATTCTTCTTTTCCAGGTACATTGGCTGCAAGTAATAGTTGCCCACCCAGCTTTAATGCGCTTTCAAATAAAGTAACTTGATGGCCACGTTCTGCGGCATAAATAGCACAAGCCATTCCTGCAGCGCCACCACCTACTATAGCAACTTGTTTTACCTTATTCGCTTTATTAACAGGCATTAGCGTTTCATTACAAGCTCGAGGATTAACAATACATGTGGCTGGCAAGTTAATAAAGATATTATCTAAACAAGCCTGATTACAGCCAATGCATGTATTAATTTGATCAGAATTACCCGCTTTCGCTTTTGCGACAAACTGACTATCGGCTAAAAAAGGGCGTGCCATAGAAATAAAATCAGCATGTTTACCTGCAAGTAATTGTTCTGCAACTTCTGGAGTGTTAATTCTGTTGCTCGTAATAACAGGCACTGTTACTGCTGTTTTTAGCCGTTGACTTAAGGATGAAAAAAATGCTCTTGGGACACTCGTTGCAATAGTAGGAATGCGCGACTCGTGCCAACCAATGCCTGAATTAAGCATATCAACACCTGCACGTTCTAGCTCATGCGCCAACTGTAATACTTCATCAAAAGTACTGCCGTCTTCAACTAAATCAAGCAAAGATAAACGAAATATAACTATAAAGTCACGCCCTAAAGCAGCACGAACTTGTTTTACAATACTAACTGCAAAGCGAATACGGTTTTTATAAGATCCGCCCCATTGATCATCTCTATGGTTTGTCGCTTTAACAATGAATTGATTTATTAAATACCCTTCAGAGCCCATAATTTCGACACCATCGTACCCTGCTTTTTTAGCGAGCTTAGCGCATTGCACAAAATCATCTATTTGTTTTTCTATTTGTTGATGGGTTAATTCTGCTGGAGTATAAGGGCTTATAGACGCTTGAATAGCTGATGGGGCAACTTGCTTAGAATGGTAACCGTAGCGCCCTGCATGCAATATTTGCATACAAATTTTTGTATCGTGTTTTTTAACAGCCTTTGTAATTAACCTGTGTTGCTCAACTCCCTCTATAGAATCTAAAACACTGCGGTTAGGCGCTAATATCCCTTCTTGATTTGGAGAAATACCACCGGTAATAATCAAACCAACACCTGCGCGGGCACGTTCACCATAAAAAGCGGCTAAACGCTCAAAGCCTTGAGGTAACTCTTCTAAATTTGTGTGCATAGAGCCCATCACCACACGATTATTTAGTGTAGTGGAACCTAACTGATAAGGCGTAAACAAATGGCTATATAACATAAAAACAACACAAAGTGGCTCAAAACCGCGCTAGAGTAACAAGCTTTAATTATGACTGCAAAATTTACTGCAATATTTTAAAATTAACGACAAAACAGTTTGATTTAAAAACAAATAAATAATATATCTTGTTGTGTAGCAAAGTGATGACTATGATAGTTAACAAGTTTATTATACTAATTAACTTTCAAATACAGAGTGCTATATTTAAAAAAATTAATAATATAGTATTACTCTTTTTACTCCCTCTTATACAAGGAATCGTTATGTTTTCATTAAAACCATTATTAATGGGCTTAGGTTTAGCTGCATTATCAAGCTCTGCATTTGCACTAACAACAAGTGAGCAGCTTGATTATGACCGATTAATTTCAGGCGATATTAATCAAGTAAAACAAGCTGCTCAGTCTATTGTATCTAGCAACAATAGTAACCCTGAAGTGTTAGATGTTTTAGCCCAATACTTAGCCAAAAACTACTTAGCTGCAGCTGATTACCAATTAGATACAATGGCATGGGCGTGTCGAGCTTTAGGTGAGACAGGAAACGCGCGTTACCGAGATTTACTCTCTACTATAGTTAATAGCGATGCACATAAAAAAATCCGTAAATATGCAAAAAAATCATTAAAGCGTTTACCTTCTGATAGTACTGAGCAATTTGTAGTTGGGTCTGTAGATTTATCAAACTTACAAAAAAATGCCCCTAAGTCGGACATTCCCTCGCTTAAAGGTGACGATAAAGTCCTGTTTGATATAGCTAGTGAAAATTTAACTGAAATTAAATTGCTCGCCCAACAGTACACATCTAAAGGCCTACCCTCTAAGAAAATAGGCGACACCCTTGCTGAGTATTTTGCTCAAAATTACAAAACAAGCGAACAACACAAATTCGATACTTTAGCGTGGGTATGCAAAGGTTTAGCAACCGATGCAACCGGACGTTATAAAACACTCATTGAAGACGCTGAAGAAAACAGCCCTATTCGTGCAGTTAGAAAGCATTGCCCTGATGATATTGATGGAAATGGCCCGTATTACAAAGCAGGTGATATTGATTTAGCTGCAATTATTAAACAGCTTAAATAACGTATTTATAAATAACGCCGTAATTTAACGGCGTTTTTTGTAATTAACGTTTACTTTAATAGATTTACTACTTGTAAGTTCAAACACGCTATTTTCGGGTGATGGTAGCCCCATCATTAAATTAGGGTTGTTCGAAAACCCAACTGGTTCTTTAGGAATCGAACTCGACGATACATCAAGTAGACCATTTCCATTTAGATCTTGAAAAAAACGCAAACAATAACGACCTTCTGGTAACTCATTCAGCGTTACTTTATGCTCATCACTCGTTACTGTAAAATTTTGTACTCGAATCTCTGGTAAATCATCCCATGCTAAGTCTGTATTACTGCAATCAAGCACTTGAAAGTGTGATTGACCTTCAACCTGCCTAAACTTTGCGAACGAAATATCAAGAGAGTAACCTTGCTCTACAGCAAATAATTTACAGCTAAATAGTATCGTAGAAACAAAAATAACTATTTTATACATCAAGTAATCATCCAATTTAGTATGGTTTGAGTTTTTATATTGGGTATAATAGCTGACTATTAGGAAGTTATAAAAGGTAAAAGGATGCACAAAGTACTCGTTATTCATTATTCTCAAACAGGTCAACTCACCAAAATTGCAGATTCAATTGTAAAACCTCTGCAAAATGATGATGAAATTACGGTAGATTACCTTAATTTAAAACCTGAAAAAGAATACCCATTCCCTTGGCCTTTTTTAACCTTTTTTCATATTTTTCCTGAATGTGTAAAAATGACGCCGCAACCAATGAAAGTTGTTGAGCCCGCTCATAGCGATTACGACTTAATTATTTTAACGTATCAAGTATGGTTTTTATCTCCATCGCTCCCTATTTCATCATTTATGCAATCACCACAAGCAAATAAACTACTAAACAATAAACCCGTTATTACCGTTATTGGTTGTCGTGGCATGTGGTTAAGCGCACAAGAAAAAATGAAACAGCTACTTAAAAATGTCAATGCTAACCTAATCGATAATGTGGTGCTTAGTGATGAATGCGGTACTGGCTTTAGCTTTTTAGCAACACCACTTTGGATGTTCACAGGAAAGAAAAAACCTGTTTCGTGGGTGCCTGCAGCAGGTATCGCCGAAAAAGAAATTATTGATGCAAGCCGCTTTGGTATCGCAATAAAAAAATCAATTAACAATTTACCCAATACGCAACAGCTTCAACATTCTGTATTAAAAGGATTAGGAGCAGTTAAAGTAAATGAGAGATTTATTGCCAGTGAACGTGTTGGTCAACATAGCTTTAAGATTTGGAGTAAAATCCTAACAGCTTTGGGTCCTATGCACTCAAAGCGTCGAAGTTGTGGGCTTATAATCTATGTGCTATTTTTGCTCACCTTAATTATTACTGTGGTGCCAATTACAGCAATAATAAAAAAATTAATTGCCCCTTTAACAAGAAAAAAAATTGCAAAGCAAAAAGCCTATTTTGCTGAGCCTTCTGGAGAGTAGTTTTACGTTATGGAAAATGCCGTATACATAAATAACTTACATGCTGTTTTACCGAATAGCCCTGTTAATAATAAAGAAATGGAAGTTGTATTAGGTGAAGTTGGAGGGCAACGCTCGCGCGCTAAACCTGTTATTTTACGCAGCAATCAAATAAAAAATCGTCATTACGCTATTGATCCACAAACTGGCGAATATAATTACACAAATGCATCGTTAGCAGCTGAAGCTGTAAAAGGATTATTTACTAAAGAAGGTACCCAACTAGAGCAACTAGACTCTTTGGTGGCAAGTACCTCTATGGCTGATCAGATCATGCCTAATCACGGTGTAATGGTCCATGGAGAGCTTAAAAACCCAAGCCTTGAAGTTATCTCAACTGCAGGTATTTGTTTGTGCGGAATGACGGCTCTTAAATATGCTTACTTAAATGTTAAGGCTGGTGAGAGTAAGCACAGTGCAGTCGTTGCCAGTGAGCTTGCATCCAATGTAATGCACTCAAGAAACTTTGCCGCCGAAAGCGATTATAAAGTTGATATGCTCAACCAGAAGCCTGAAATTGCTTTTGAAAAAGACTTCCTTCGTTGGATGTTATCTGACGGTGCTGGCGCAGCATTATTAAGTAATCAAGCTAACCCTACAGGTTTATCACTTCGTATTGATTGGATTGATATTGTTTCTTATGCAGACCAACTTGAAGCGTGTATGTATGCAGGGGCTGAAAAAATAGATGGCGTATTAAAAAGTTGGACCCGTTTTGATTCAAAAGAACGTGAACAACAATCAATACTTTCTGTTAAGCAAGATGTAAAACTACTTAACGAAAACATCGTTAAATTTACGGTTGAAGATGCACTTAGTAAAATAATAAAAAAACGCGCCATAAAAGCCAGTGATTATGATTTCTTTTTGCCGCATTATTCGTCAGGTTACTTTCGCGAACGTTTATTTGAAGGATTAAATAATATTGACTTTCAAATCCCTTACGACAAATGGTTTACTAACTTAACAGAAAAAGGCAACACAGGGTCTGCATCTATTTTCATTATGCTTGATGAGCTTTTTAAATCAGGTAAATTAATTAATGGCCAAAAGCTACTGTGTTATGTACCTGAGAGCGGTCGTTTTTCAAGTGCATTTATGCAGTTAAGTGTCGTAAGCCAATAGTTTAGAGTCCATTATGAAAAAAGATGAAGTACCTCAAGATAATAGCAAAAGCTATCAGGGTCAAAACAAGTTACTTTACGCGGTAGACGACAGCGGACATTATCACGGTGTTAAATCATCTGGCTGGGAAGTAGAAAATTTTGCAACCCAATTAGCGGTAGACGATTTAAATGAACAAACAAGCCAAGCTCTATCTGATGCTCATTCGGGGCTAATTTCTCCGCTTGGTTATCATATGCTCGCAAGACGCTTTGATGTTTCGACCCTTGCTGCCGCGAGTGGTTTTTTTCAATGGCAAATTAATCGTCATTTGCGTCCCGCTATTTTTTTAACGTTATCTGATAAAAAAATTAACCGCTATTGCGATACACTAAAAATTAGTCGTGACGCTTTACTCTCACTGCCCTCACAATAACGAACCTTTCATGCCTGACATTATTTTACCTATTAACCACCTACAATCTTCACATTGTGAAACGGGTGTAGTTGCCACACTTTTACAAAGTAAAGGCATTGATATGAGCGAGCCAATGGCTTTTGGTCTTGCTTCAGCACTTACCTTTGCTTACTTGCCTTTTGTAAAAATTAGTGGAATGCCATTAATTGCTTATCGCATGCCTCCAAAAACAATCATTAAAAAGGTATGTAAAAAATTAAATATTGAATTAGAAACGCGCAAATTCTCGAATGCCCAAGACGGTATGCAAGCACTCGATGATGAGCTAGCTAAAGGCAATTTAGTTGGTTTACAAAGCTCTGTATATTGGCTGCCTTACTTCCCTGAAGATATGCGCTTTCACTTTAATGCACATAATCTAATTGTTTATGGGAAAAACGCTCTGGGCGAATATCTTATTAGTGACCCTGTTTTTGAGCATCCAGTAACGTGCCCCGCAGAGGATTTAAAAAATGCACGCTTTGCAAAAGGTGCACTCGCGGCAAAAGGATTAATGTATGTTATTCGCAGTACACCATCGAATATTGAGCTCAATGAAGTGATTAAGCCTGCAATCAAAAAAACAGCAAAAATGATGAATGGGTTAATATTGCCTTATTTTGGTCTTAAAGGCATTCGTCATATGGCAAAACAAATACGATTGCTTGATAAAAAGACACCTAAATATACGCGTCTTTATTTAGCTCACATTGTGCGTATGCAAGAGGAAATAGGCACAGGTGGGGCTGGTTTTAGATTTATGTACGCCAGCTTTTTAGAGCAGGCAGCCGATATATGTCAAATACCTGCACTCAACCAATGTGCAGTGCACACTACCTCAGTGGGTGATTTATGGCGAGAATTTGCAATGGATGCCGTAAAGTATTGTAAAAAGCGCGGTGATATTAGCTTAGATGATATCGCAAAAAAACTTGAACAAGTAGCTGAAGAAGAAGCAAAACTGAGTAAAATGCTACTTTCAGCTATCGCTTAAATATTAAAAGTCACCTTAGCGTGACTTTTATTTTAATAAACAGATTAAAGCTGCCACTTAATTACTAAGAAAGTAGTGCTATATCGCCTTGCTTAATACACTTAGCTGCGCCGCCTACAACATCACTGTTATTTAACTCATTAATTAACACTTCGCCTTGAGCTTGTTGTTCATCATTAAGCGGTAAATACGGTAATCTGAATACTGGGTTTACTGCACCTGTCATCATCATGGCGGTATTAATAGCAATCGGGTTTGGCTCACAGAACAACCAGTTCATCAATGGTTGTAACGACGCATTTAGCTCGTTATTTGGCGTATCCATCAACTGACGGAACAAACCAGGAATAAGGTTAGATGTCACCGAAATAACACCGTGCGCTTTATGTATGTGGCGTGCATCGTGACTTTCGTCATCGTTACCCGACCAACATGCAATACCTTGTTGCTCATAATGGGCGATGCGTTCATTGCCGCCACACTCTTTAACACCAATAAAATGCTCATGCTGTGCCAGTGGCTCAATAATATCAGGTGTTAGGTCTTGACCTGTTCGCCCTGCAACGTTGTAAATAAAGGCAGGTCCAATATCTAGCACACGCTTAAAGTGCTCTTTAACACCCGCGATTGACGTACGTCCGTAGTACGGGTTAATTTGCAGTGCTGCATCCATACCGCTGGCAAAGCCATACTTAGTTGCTTTAATAGCTTCACGGGTATTGTTACTACCAGTATTACCAACAATAACTAGTTTGTCGCCATACTTGTTTGCACTGTGCGCTATAAGCATTAAATGCTCTTCCCAGTTCATTAACTGGCCTTCGCCTGTTGTGCCACCGACTACAATGCCATCAACGCCCGCTGCAATTTGTATTTCTACGAGTTCATCGTACTTTGCTAGGTCTATTTCACCGTTTGCTAAGTATGGCGTTTTGATAGCTGTAATAAGGCTTGCTTGTTTAATTTTCTCTAGGGTGCGCATAAAAAATCATTATTTATAAAACTTGCGCTATTTGTAACATAATTGCCGATACTTTTGGAGGTGTAAGCGCACATTTAATTATAAAATCTCTTGTGTTATTAAGTTTGGTAATACAAAATGAATGACTGTATATATAAACAGTATTTTATTTTTAACGATACCAGAGGCTTTATGCGTTTATCTGACTACTTAGCAACTCATTTTTATAACACCGATGAACTGTGCCAAGCATTAAATATAGATGCAGATACACTTTTAGCTTGGCAAGAGCGAAGTGTTTTCCCCAAACCAAGCTACTGTATTAAAAGTCAACTTAGCTGCAGCTCATATTCAGGTTTGTATGAATGCGAAGAGTATGACGACTATTACCCGCGCGGCTGTGTTAATTGGGGTCAAGGTCTTTTAAAACAAAAAATAGAATCATCAAGCCATGCTTTTAATTATTTTGCACAGCAATATACTGCAAGCCTAACTAAACTCGCTCAGCAAGGATTTACGTTTAGCGAAGAGCTATTTGGCTGCGAAATAGACGAGCACTTGCAGCAAATTTGGCAACAGTTTTTATGCAGTAAGTACGGCGTGCTTACTCAAAATGGATTAATAGACGAAATAGTCTCGGTAGATATTGGCAGGTTATTAGTTGACGACATTACCGAACTGCGCAGTAAAGCGAGTTTAAACCAAGACGAAAGAGCGCTACTACACCCAGCCATGAAGCTTTTAAACAAAGCACTAGGACACGGCGCCGACCATGAAAAACAACAAACATTGCGCACCCGTTACATAGATGCGCTTATTTTAAAGTACGATTTATCTATTAAATAACGTTTAAATTTACTTTGATAAAAACGTAGTGCTAAATGACCCTAAGTCTTCGTAACTAATCGTGGTTAACTGATCGGTATTAAGCTCAACAACACCACAGTAAGAGCCCGTTATAAACACTTGCCCTGCTTCTAAGTTGATTCCTTTGGCTGATAAGTAATTAACCGCCCAATAAAGTGGAAGTTGCGCAAGTTCTGCAGGGTGAATACCCGCCAAGCTTAACTCAGCTTCAATTTGCTTAACGTTAATGTTTACACTACTTGCGTTATACGCTTTGGCTTTATCTATTTTTGGGCCTAAATACACGCCTTGATTAGATAAACCATCGGCCAGCTTTTCAATGTGAGTGCTTGGAGTGTCTTCATCAAACCTTTTTTGAATAAGCTCAAGTGCTAAGTGGGCGCTGGCAAATGCAGTATCCACGTCTTCATTTGTATAGGTTTTATTACTTGGTAAATCGCTTTGCAAAATAAATGCAATTTCTGGTTCTATCAGCGCTTTATCTTTTGTTGTATACAGTGGGCAATTTTCAGCTTGTTTTATAGGTGCATGTAAAAGAGGTGCTAATATAATTGAGCCATCATCTAAAGGCAGCATACACTTCCAGCCATATACAGTTTGATCATTTAAATAAATCATCAACTTTTGTACTTCTATTGCATCGTCAGTCGAGTCTAATACCAACTCTTTAGGAAAGTTTGAACGTGCTGGGTTTTCTTCTCTTTGTGCCATTAAGTGAGTAGCAATTAGTTTTAGCTGTATTGAGTTGTTCACATAAATCTCTTTAAAATACGTTACTGGTTAATCAGTAAATAGGAAGGATTACATTATTAATTTAGGCATTAGTACATCGTGTTAAATGCCTATAATTAAAATTGTATTTAAAACAAAGCGTGGTAATTATTTAAGTATCAATAGATTTAAGCGAGCGTAAAAACAGCCCCAAGCCACCAAACGCTAAAACTATAATAACAATCAAATCAAACGACGTCATAGTTCGCATGCTAAACCGAACACTCGATATAACGCCAAATATTAGTGCGGTTAACGATCCTAGCGATAGCACCCAGCCTAAAATATTTTTAGAATTATAAAAAATCAGACCCACACCAAAAATAAAGGGGATCATAACCATGCCGCCTGTAACGCCAAAGCCACCTAAAGCATTAACACTATAAATACGAGAACTTAGTCCAAAATTAGAGGTCACCGAAATTGCGTTTAGCAGCATATAAAAGCCACCGCACATCATAATCAAACCAATAAAAAAATGCCCAATACCACCAGAGCTTCCACCCGCACCTTTCATTATTAATTATTCCTTTTATATTTTTAACTTAATCGTTTTAAATGGTAATTACTCGACTATTAACATTGACCGCGGTCTACATAATCAATCCGTGCACACGCGAAAACACTTATCGCGTAATTACATGCCAAATAACATAAAACCAAGATAAAAAACCATGCAAAATTGCCCATAACACAGACTCGTTAGCACTCCATGAAATAGCAATTGCTAGGGCTGTACCAAAAGAGACTCCATATTTTACTATTTCATTTCTTGAGTTTCTCATTAATTATATTCCTCGATTCTAACTTATTAGCTGCTTGATTTATTTACTAAAACTGAAAACTCTTTACCATCAATATTTATACTTGCTTCTTTGCCCAGCTCAACGACTAAAGAAGGTGCCATATGTTTTTCACCTAATTTCAGGTCGGTTGCTAAGCTTACGGTCGAGTCATCAATTGGCGTTAGTGTAAGAGCAAAACTATACGAGTTATCAACTGAAACTGATGCCTCTTCGTTTGAATTTACTACTAAAACAGGTGAACCAATTAAATTTTTATTATCATAAAATTTGGCATTTACTACAAAACTGTCATTAGCTTGTGCAAATGAAACAAAGCCTAACAACGCTACTATTGCGATTAATTTTTTCATTATTATTTCCATATAAATTGATACAACTTAAAGCTGTTAAGGCTTTATTTGCTGTGATTTTTTAGCTGGCTATTTTCTAGTGATTGATGTTACATCGTTCACTATACTTTCCATGTGCTAAGGCACTTAATAGTGCCTATGAGTGTTTCTATATTTACACCAGAGAACTTTAATGTAAACAATAAATTAAATAAGCCATTTATTAGAGTAATTTGTGATACAAAAAACGACTTTTAATAATTTTATGGAGCACTTTAGATTTCGCCACACTGCAAATTAACAAAAAAGAGTTCTAATAGATTTCATTGATATATTGGGGAAGTAGAGTATTTAGGCTGGTTAAAGTGTAAGAATAAAAGGTGATGTAAGTTAACAGCACCTATTTGAGTATTTACTTAGTTATGTAGTTTAGCTAAGTGGTATAAAACTGCTTAACCAATTGTTCTATATACATCAATACTACTATTGGTTAAAAGCCCAGTAACCTGCGTACCAAACGCTTTAAAGTGTGGCTCGTTTTTATGCGCTTCAAAGTGCTCATCAGACGCCCATTGTTCGCTAACTACATAGTCAGTATGCTCAGCATCACTTTTTACCGATAATTCATAACGTAAGCACCCTACTTCTTGGCGCGATGACTTTTGTAAATTTTCAAGTGCTGTAAGCATTACATCTGTATCAATATTTTTGCACGACAGTGCAGCTATAACCGTTAACATGTGTATTCCTTATAAAAGTTAAGGTATAGACAATCTACACCTTAAAATATTTGGTTTAACTTTGCGTTTGAGGTAAGTTTACTGATCCCACTGCGGCGCAAAGTCTGGTGTTGCTTGTCGGTCGCCACAATCTAAGCCATCAATGCGGGCTATGTCTTCATCATCTAATTTAACATGGTCGTTAAAGTTATCTTCCAAGTTTTTACGCTTAGTTGATGATGGAATTGTCGTCATGCCATTGGCGTTAACCCATGCTAAAACAACTTGTGCCGGGCCTGCATCATGCTTTTTAGCAATGTCGATAATGGTTTGATCTTTAAGCACCTTACCTACAACAAATGGCATATAAGCTGTTACATGAATATCGTGCTGGGCACAAAAAGCACGTAATTTAGTGTTAGTTAAGTACGGGTGTACCTCAACCTGATTGGTAAATATTTCACGTGAGTCAAGCGTTTGCATTGCTTCATTTAAGTTTGCAATAGTGAAATTAGATACACCAATGTGCTTAGTTAAACCAAGCTGCTTTGCTTTTAATAATTCAGTAAGATATTCACTCATTGGCTCGTCGTTAGCAGGCGATGGCCAATGAATTAGCAGTAAGTCGACCGAATCAACTTGTAGCTTTTCAAGTGACTTTTTAACGCTTGGAATAAAGTCGCTTTTATTTAATTTGTTATTCCACACTTTGGTGGTTAAGAATATTTCACTGCGCGGAATATTGCTGTCTTTTATAGCTTGACCTACTTGCTCTTCATTGCCATAAATTTGTGCGGTATCAATATGGCGAAACCCAACTTCTAGCGCCATTTTTACTGAGTTATAGGCAGTGTCACCCTCTAAGCGGAATGTTCCCATACCGAGTTCTGGCATTTCTATTACACGTTGTGTCATGGTTTATCCTTATAAAATAATCGGTTTTGAAATACAAACTTCACTGAAGCTTTACGAAATACACCTTTTACTTCTTATTACGACTGTCACTTAAAATTCTATGACCTCATAACAGGTATGAGGTCATTAATTTTAACAGAGGATAGTTTACGCTTGCTGAATTTCACGTTTATCAAGCATACCGCTGTAGCGTGTAACACCAAGTGCTAAAACAGAGATAACGGCGCCTATCCATGCTGTATCTTGCAGGGTCATGTTCTCTACTACGCTACCACCAATAATTGAGCCAAGTGCAATACCAATATTAAATGCGGCTATGTTTAAACCTGATGCAACATCTACCGCATTTGGCGTGTGCTTTTGTGCTTGCTTTACTACATAAAGTTGCAAGCCTGGCACATTACCAAAAGCAAATGCGCCCCATACTAAAATAGTAAGTACAGCAGCAATTTTTGATTCCATCGTAAAGGTAAATATCAGTAAAATAACACTCAAAGCGCTAAATATAATACTCAGTGCGCTAATTGGGCCGCGTTTGTCAGCTAACTTTCCACCCCAAATATTACCTATCGCTACCGATACACCGTAAACAAGCATTATTAAAGCAATAGCCGAAGGCGCAAAACCTGTTTGTTGCTCTAAAATAGGTGCTAAATAAGTAAACGCTGTAAACGTGCCGCCATAGCCTAATATAGTCATTAAATATACGAGTAATAAACGCGGTTTTACGATTACTTGTAGTTGTTCTTTAAACGTGGCTGGTATTGATTGTTTTAAGTTTTTTGGCACTAAAATAGAGCTGCCGATTAATGCAATTAAACCTAATACCGACACAACTAAAAACGTAGCACGCCAACCAAAGTGTTGTCCAATCCATGTACCTAGTGGCACACCAGTTACTAGTGCTACAGTAAGCCCGGTAAACATAATGGCTATTGCACTGGCTTCTTTGTCTTTGCTTACTAGGCTTGTGGCAATCATCGATCCGATTGAAAAAAACACACCATGGGCAAGCCCCGTTAAAATGCGCGCAAGTATTAATGTTTCGTAGCTTGGCGCTTGCCAAGCAAGTAAGTTACCCAATACAAATAAGCCCATTAAGCTTATTAGTACCACTTTATGATTCCAACGACCCGTTAAAGCGGTTAGCACCGGTGCACCAATGGCAACGCCAACCGCATATAAACTTACAAGCAAACCTGCTGAAGGTAGGCTTACGCCTAAGTCGTTTGCAATGGTGGGTACTAATCCCACTATTACAAACTCAGTTGTTCCTATTGCAAATGCGCTTAAGGTAAGCGCCCACAAAGCCAATGGCATAGTTATATCCTCATTAATATATGAAGAATGTAGTTTGGCTAAAATATCATTTGCAAAAAACAGCATTAGTGACAAAATACTTTTGTTAATAATGCAAAAATGGTGTTGGTATACTTATGGCTGTTCATTCAAAAACTGAAGATTTAGAAACATTTATAACGGTAGTAGATTGCGGAAGCTTTTCGGGGGCAGCTAATTTGCTCGATCAACAGGTGGCTAAAGTGTCGCGAGCTGTATCACGCCTTGAAAATACATTGCAATGCACTTTGCTAAACAGAACAACACGCCGATTAGAACTTACCGAAGAGGGCCATACTTTTATAAAATATGCGCGCGAGGGGTTAAATACGCTTTATACCGGTGAAGAAGCCATAAAGCTTTTAAAACAAGCGCCAAGTGGCAAGCTGCGAATAGATGCTGCAAGCCTTTTGTATTGCATCAACTTACGCCTTTAATTGGCGAATTTGCTAAGCAATACCCTCACATAACGCTTGATATAACCTCGCACGACAGCATTATTGATTTACTTGAACATAAAACCGATTTAGCCATACGCATTGGTGATTTAAAAGACTCAAACTTACATGCTCGTAAACTCGGCAGCAGTCAGTTACGTATTGTAGCCAGCCCAGAATATATAAAAAACAACACAGTAATTGCGCAAATTTATGATTTACAAAATCATAAGTTAATTGGTTTTAGTGACTCCCCTAAATTAAATACCTGGCCATTAGTAAAACCCGCTTTATTCACGTTTTCGCTTAGTGCAAGTAGCGGCGAAACAGTGCGCCAACTATGTATTGCAAACCAAGGCCTTGCGCTACTTTCTCACTTTATGATTGGCAATGACCTAAAAACAGGTAAATTAGTTGAAGTGTTACCCAATGCAATTAGCTCGCCAAATAACCGAGAAATTATACAAGCCGTGTATTATAAAAACAGTGCGGTATCGTCTCGCATTACTGCGTTTTTAGATTTTATAAAACCACGACTAAGCTTATAACTATATTAAAAAGCAAGTTAAATTATGCTTGGTTATTAAAAAGCAAACCTGAATTTTTATTATCTGAAGATGATGAAAACATTGAATCCATTAAAGTAGATACATTTTTTCGCACTGTTAATTGTATCGACGATAGCTCACTATCGAGTTGCTTTTTAAGTTCGCTTAGCTCTTCTACCGCTTCACCTGTAGGCGTATCAGAACTATTGGTCATTTCTCTTATTTTACTCTGCAAATCCTTAATTGATTCGATCGCTTTATTCATTTGAACCGCTGAATTGTCACTCGAATCTTCTGTCTCGCTGCTAGTGATAGACTTTACGTCTTCAGTAGCTGCAGTCGAGATCGTAGTTTTTTCGGCATCTTTATTTAAAGAAGAGTCTGCTTTAGCCTCTGTACTTTTACTAGGATCATCCGTTTTTACAGTGTTTTTATTTAAATTACTTAGGCTTGAATAGCTATTGTCATTGTATAACTGCGAAGAAAGAGTTCCTAAATTCATTTTTGCCTCATGTGTCTAAAAATTGACGACTTTATTTTTATAATTAGAGGCAATTATCATTCCAAATATGGTAACAAATTGACCATCCTTATTTTAAACGGGAACAGGACTTATAAGTCGCCACGGGGTATTATTTTGCTTAATTTAAAATGCGAGGAAAGCTATACTTTTAAAATACGCCTGCGAAAGGCTAAATATTTTATGCACAGATGAAAACGCCATAAAGCTTTAAAACAAGCGCCAAATGGTAAGCAGCTAATAGATTCGGAAAACCCTTTTGTATTGCATCAACTTACGCCTTTAATTGGTGAATTCGCTAAGTAATACCCTCACATAACGCTTGATATAACCTCATACGGCAGTACTATTAATTTACTCGAGCATAAAACAGACTTAGCCATACGTATTGGTGATTTATAAGATTCGAACTTACATGCTCGTAAACTTGGCCGTTAGTAAAACTCATTTTATTTACGTTTTCGCTTAGCGCAAGCAGCGGCGAAACAGTGCGGTATCATCGCGAATTGTGGCTTTTTTAGATTTCATAAAGCTTAGGCTTAGTTTATAAGCTCTGTATATTAATATGCTTATTAAATGTTTTAACCGATTTTTTGACGCTTTTTAATAATCAAAAAGTATAAATAACAAAAGTAGTAATTAAAGGTATTAATTAAAATGGATTCTTTAACGCAGGTAACATTAGGCAGTGCTGTAGGTTATGCGGTGTTAGGCAATAAAATAGGTCGAAAAGCCGTTTTATGGGGAGCAATTTTAGGCACGCTCCCTGATTTAGATGTATTTTTGCCATATGGCGGATCTGTAGAAGCATTTACTTATCACCGTGGCTTTAGCCATTCGTTATTAATACATTTATTAATTAGCCCGCTCATTGTATGGCTAATATTAAAAGTACACGCGGGAATGCAAATTTATAAAGTGCGCTGGTTTTGGCTAGTATTTTTAAGTTTATCTACACATGCCCTATTAGACAGCCTAACGGTATACGGTACACAATTACTCTGGCCTTTTACTGAGTACCCCTTTGCGGTTTCTAGTGTGTTTATTATTGATCCCGCTTATACGTTTCCTTTATTGATTGGCGTAATATGTACGCTGATTCCCAAAATAAAAGCAGCAACGGCTTATCGTATAAATACAGCAGCCTTAGTTTTAAGTAGCCTATATTTATTCTGTGCTTTAATTTTAAAAATAAATATTGATAACAAGGTAAAAACGGCCCTCAATAACAGGCAAATACCAGTAAATGCGTATGTTAGTACGCCTGCTCCGCTAACTACTTTGCTATGGCGTATTGTTGTGATGTCTGACGGGCAATACTATGAGGGTTATGCATCAGTATTTGACGCGCCCAACGATGTTACTTTAACGGCTTATCAAACGACGCCTTCATTGTTAAATAATATTAGCGATGAATGGGCTATAAAACGCTTGCAGTGGTTTACTAAAGGGTTTTATTCGGTACGCCAACAGCAAAGCAATATTGTACTTTCTGATTTACGTATGGGTATGGAATGCAACTATGTGTTTAATTTTGTAGTGGGTCAAAAAAATGATTCAGAAGTAAACCTTGGTAACTTTGAAAAAATAAGTCAAAGGCCAAAATTAAACAATCTTCATAAAATATGGAACAGGGTTTGGCAACCAAATGTGTCTTTAGCATCACCCGCGGCAAAAAATGACTGCAATAGCGAATAACGGCATATT
Organism: Pseudoalteromonas sp. SWN29; assembly: GCF_015864465.1. NCBI lineage: Bacteria > Pseudomonadati > Pseudomonadota > Gammaproteobacteria > Alteromonadales > Pseudoalteromonadaceae > Pseudoalteromonas > Pseudoalteromonas sp. SWN29. Next base: position 1,994 of record NZ_JADYXE010000028.1, on the reverse strand, counting down.
ATAAAATTCGTACTAGCATGAGGAAGTTAAGTGAAGTTCAAGCAGCAATTAAACTAAATAGTTCACTAAAGTGATTGCTGCTTTTTTTGCTGATACATTGCAACATCAGCATCTTGAATCATATCCTCAACTGATTTACCTGTATCGTGTTTAAAGTGTGTTACTCCTACACTGTAATCAATTTTGTATGGCTTGTTTAAGGTATTATTAGCATGCGCTATTGCATCCGCTAACCTTTGTAAAACAAACTCTGCTTTTGTCTCGTCTGAGTCGCTTAACATCGCAACAAATTCATCTCCGCCAAGTCGACCTATGACTTCGCAATCACGAAATGAACTAAGCATAATTTGTGCAAATTTATTTAATACAAAATCGCCTTCGTGGTGTCCATAAATATCATTAATTTGTTTAAACTTATTGAGATCAAACAATATAAACGACATTGATACTTTGTTTCGCCTACATACATTTAGCGTATGTTCGGCAAGGTTTAAAAAGCCACGTCGATTAGAGATTCTTGTTAACTCATCAATTGTGGCTAGTTGAATTGATTGAATTTCTCGCTCGACTAACGTGCCTAAATCTCTTAGTAATTGTTTTTCTTCATCATTGAGTTGTCTAGGTTTATTATCGGCAAGGCACAAAGTGCCTATAATGACTCCTTCCCTTAATTTTAAAGGAAAGCCTGCATAAAAGCGTACTTTAGGATCGCCTGTAACAAAGGGATTATCAAAAAACCTTTCGTCTTGAGCTGTATCTGGGATTATTAATAACTCGTCTTGATTTATGGTGTGGCCACAAAATGAGGTTTCGCGAGGAAGCTCAGGCGCATCAAGCCCCTGCCTTGATTTAAACCACTGGCGGTCTTCGTCAATCAAAGTAACCAATGAAATAGAAACATTAAACATACGCTTGGCAATACGAGTAACACGATCAAAGCGCTCTTCATGAGACGTATCTAGAATTTTTAATGCTCTAAGCGCGTGTAATCGCTCAGCTTCGTTATTTGGAATCTCAGGTTTAATCATTAAAGCTCTATTAATTTTAAATGTTTTATAAATTACGAAACTGGAGCGAATATTTTCGAGTATATCATCCGACAAACTTATTTAAACTATAAACAGTCTGCCTATTCAAACTAGAACATTACCTAAAAATAGCAATAAATAAATATTTATAAATATCAGTAAGTCGTGCCTAAATAAAGGTAAGATTCAATACGCAAAAAATTATGATTTAAACAGGTGGGAGTAGTGGTTGATACAACATAGCTACTCTTTAATGAAAAAGTAGTAGTGGCTATTTAGTTTTATTTAAATAACCACTGGATTTGGCATACTTACAAAAATAAACACTTTAATTTTGGTGCTCATATTGTCCACGGTAAACTTCAAATACTTTTAAAACAGTATGTTGCTCTTTAGTTAGGTTATCAAACCAATCATCAAACAGCTCATCATCTTCTTGCTCGCTTAGTGCCATATACCTTGCTAGTAACTCTACAATATCATTGTGGTTGCAGGTTAAAGGATTTACTTGTTGCGCCAAGGTACTGTGGTCGCGCTCTCTTAGGGTTTCCATCACCCCTTGATCAATTTGTTCTTGTTGTTGTGTTGCGTCACTCATACATAACCTCTGTAATAACTTTATAACCGTATTTGTTAACGTTTTAACTCTTAAATATAGTTATAACAGCCTAAACGCCAATAGCCAGCATTTTTGATTCAAGTGCTTATTTTTTGATTTGTTTGCGCAAATAGCCAGCAATTACGGCCTTTTTGAGGAACATTTAAATAATTTGCAATGGGGGAATAAATACGTTAAATTAAAATGATATACTATCACATATCATTTATTGAGGCGTATTATGAAACCAAATATTCATCCTGATTACCACGTGGTTGCTTTTCACGATACCGGCGTTTTTCAAGACAGTTGTCGCCTAAATTGTTAAGCAGCTTCTTTGTGTTGCTCTGGATTTAACTCCACAGCGC
>NZ_JADYXE010000027.1:0-62567 GCF_015864465.1 Pseudoalteromonas sp. SWN29 | reverse complement strand
AACCCAAAAAGAGATAAAGAAAAAGGACGATTAAAATGCGGCCTGAATCCAATTCTCTCTTAATGTCTAACCTATGAGCGTTTACTAAACCTAAAAAGCTTAGAAACCAGCAAACAATTATTGGCATAAAGTTAGACTTAGTAATTAAAGGTGAGCATAAAGTGGAGGTTTTATAAAACTGATTAGATTACCCATAACCTAAGTTGAAAAACTCCGGTTGGAAGGCGTTCAGGTAATTTTAAAGCTAGGTTTAAAAAGTTAATAATTGTGGTAGAAAACAAAAAAACGCAGGCAACAGTAAATAGTTACCTGCGCAAAAGTCTCTAGTTTGAAAGGGTGTCGTTATTTTCGTTTTTAAGGGCTGTTACATGTTGTGCATAGTTAGTATTTTGCGGGTCAAACGTGTTACTCATTGACTGTGCATTTTCAACGTCAGCTTGTGTAAAAGTAATCGGCTGTATTTCCGTTAACGCTTCTACAGAATCGCTACCGCGTAAAACTGTAATACCTATTACTAAGGTAGCTACGAGCAAAATAGACAAAACCATAATTTCTGGTGTAAGCACCCAATTATTACTTTTAGGCTGTTGTTCGGCTTTTGTGTTTGTTTGCATATTGCACCCCTTAAAAATTTAACTAAATTCGTCTTGATTTGATATGTAATACATAGCGAAACTTGTGCCAACTAAATAAAAGTAAGAACAAAATAAAATAAGTAATAAAATCAATTGATTATTAAAGGTTAAAAATAAAATTCAAAATCCAACAGTAATTCGTAAAACTACATTTTTATTTTGAATTGCAATTTGCGAATCAAAATAAAAAACCACAATAAAAACACTCATTAAATACTAAAAAACAAATTTAACTTACTCCTAAAATACTAGGTCAATTTCTTCGTTTATCAAGTTTTATGCAACATAAATCTACTTTTATATTGCTTAACTCAACATTTCCCACGCTTGCGCTAAACGAGTGAGCTTTAAATGCTTAGATTCAATAGCCAGTTTTGGTGCATATTTATCAAGTAATAAATAAAGTGTTTCACTTACAATTGGCTTAGCTAAATAATCATTCATCCCAGCTTCTATAAATCGCTCTTTATCACCATGAATCGCATTTGCTGTGAGTGCTATTATTGGGGTTACTATACCTAGCTGCCTAATTGCTTTGGTTGCAGAGATCCCGTCGAGTATTGGCATTTGGATATCCATAAAAATAATATCAATTTTATAGTTTTTAGCCTTGGCTATTGCCTCTTGCCCATCACTAGCTATATGTACCTGGCATCCTTTTTGTTCTAAAAACTGCCTAATTACAATTTGATTATTTGTATTATCTTCAGCAACCAATATAGTGGTTCCGTTCAACTGAGTTAATCCTGAGGGGCTTTCTAAAACCTCTTTTTGTTCGCGATTAGTAAATATAATATCCAAATGAAACAGCTGCTCTTCCAGCAAACTAATTGCTCGCGGTACATGCGATACTTTAAAAGGGCCATTTAACCTAAGCTCTCTGTCGTTAAGGTTTTGCGGTAATAAGCTTTCTCCATGTAAGTCTATAATGAATAAACACGGTGAATTAAGGGAGTTATATGTACTTATACGCACGCGCGTTTGGGCTAACATTTGAGGGTCAGTTAATATAATCGCATCTGGGAAATCATTATATTCAGGTATATCTGGACATATTTCATAGTGTTCAAAAGCGATAGAAAATCGAGTTACCGTGTGCTCTAACGCTGTTTTTAGAATTTGGTTACTTCCTACTATCCATACTTTTGGTTTTTTACTTCGAGCTGCAAATCCTTCTCTCAATATTGAGTCGGTTGTGTCTATTTGTAGTGGGTAGTTAACGATAAACTCACTCCCCTTGTTAAGCTCAGAACTAACCGAAATATCTCCACCTACTACATCACAAATCTGCTTACATATAGCTAGTCCTAAGCCACTACCACCGTGTTTTCGGGTAATTGAATTATCGGATTGGATGAAAGGCATAAACATGCTTTCAATCTTATTTTTTGCTATTCCCATTCCTGTGTCTTTCACAGATAAATGAAGATTTAAATTATTACCCTTATTGTGAGTACATCTAACCGTAACCGTTATTACGCCCTGCTGCGTAAACTTAATTGCATTGGCTAATAAATTAATAGCTATTTGCCTTATACGCGCATGATCGCCAATTACTTGAGTGGGAACATCTGGATAGAAATCAAAAATAACCTCAAGCCCTTTCTGTAAAGCACTTTGAGTAATAATATCTATTGCTTCTTCAATACACGTATCAATACTAAATGGTTGATTATCGAGCGTTATAGCTTGTGCTTCAAAACGCGAATATGTTAATACGTCGTCAAGCACACTCAGCAACGCATCCGAACTCGTTTTAATCATTTGTGTGTAGCGCATTTGCTCAGACGTTAAACCTGTATGATGTAAAATATCTGCAGATCCAATCACAGCATTTAATGGCGTGCGAATTTCATGGCTAATATTTGCCATAAATCGACTTTTTGACTCAGCTAGTGTTTCAGCCTGATGTTTAGCTTCAAGTAATATTTGTTCACTTTCTATACGCTCTTGTATATCAACCAATGTTGCTGCAATTGACAATAAATCACTTTCGTAGCGACCTACAATGGGAGTTAGTGTAATTTCAACCCAGTTATTTATACCTTGTGCATTAATCAAACGTATATCAAAGCGACGTATGTCGCGCTTGCCTTGTTTATAATCAAGCAGCGTATTACTGACTTTCTCTACATCTTCTTTTGCTATAAATTCAATTATAGGTAATCCGAGGCTCTCATCTACTTTAGTATGTAATACATGCTGCCACGCTTGATTTATAAATAATAAATTACCGAGTGTATCCAGGCGTAAAACAATATCGGGAATATTATCAACTACAGAATGGTAATTATATTCTATCTCAGCCATTGCTTGCTCAGCTTTAACTCGCTGAGTAATATTAGTTTCTATGGCAATAAAGTGCATCACCTGCCCTGCATCATCTCGCACTGGGCTTGCATCAATAGCAACCCAATAAACATTGCCATTTTTATCGTAATTTATAGTTTCTACTTGAAAAGGAAGCCCATTTTTTATTGCATGAGACATAACCTTACAACTTTCTTTACATGTTTTTGGGCCCTGTAATAATTCACCTGGTGTAGTACCTATAACTTCATCACAGGTGTAACCTGTAAGTACTTCAAAACTATTATTAACCCACTCAATCACACCAAACCTATCTGTAATAATCACTAAGTTATTTGTATGACTCGCAACAAGAGATAAACGTTTAGCATATTTTTGCTGCTGCGTTAGCAAAAATTGAGAGTCTTTATGACGCTGAATATCATAGAGGGACCCTATAAAACCGCTTTTATCATCATAAACTAATCTCAGCTCAAACCAGTTTACGAGCCCACTACTATTTTTTATTTGTATTTCTACACTTGGAGCCTGCTTTCCTTCAAGCAAACAACAACTGTATGCAACAAAATGCATAATATCATCGCAATTCATTAACTTAGTTATATTAGAACCGATTAACGAATCGTTTGAGTAACCTAGTTTTTTCTCCCAAGCCTCATTAATATAAGTAAGATTTAAATGTTTATCGCACTCAAAAATACACTCATCTAAAATAGCTAACAACTTTGCCTGACGTCGATTACTATTGGAGAGTTTTTCAACAAGTGCATATTGGATTTGCACTTGTAGTTCATCATTATTATTCATGCTCTCTCCAATGCTTTATAAAAGTATTGCTATCACAAACTCGCGCATAAAGAGGGAAAACCTCTTCACAGTAAAATGTTTGTTCAAAAGGAGTGCGGCTCGAGGTGCAGTCGCTTAAAATAGTGACATTAAAACCGAGTTCAACAGCCGTTCGCGCAGTTGAATCAATACAGATAGAAGTCACTGTACCGGCTAAAATTATATTAGTAACGCTATGTTTTTTAAGCTTTTCAGCTAAGGCTGTATGTGTAAAAGCATTTAAACCTCTTTTACCTGGCACCACCTCTATAACATTACTAAAAGGGTCTAGCTGCTCAATTGTTTGAGCACCGTATAAACCTGCTTTAAATGCACCTACACCTGCAATGACTTTTAATATACCAATCGGATTTTTAAGCTCGCTGTAGCTTTGCGTAAAATGAATAGGCGTATTAACAACTAAAGCAAATTGCTCTGCAAAAGAGGTTAATAAAGAGAGTGTATTTTCTACCACGCCGGTAATTCTTGATGACTCTTCAACCACCTCATACAGGACGCCTTTTGGAGAAAAGTAATCGTTTTGAAAACCAATCAAAATAAGCGCAGTTTTAGAGTAATCAGGCATCGTTATTCCTTATTAATCAATTTAAGACGCTAACTGCCAAGGTTTAATAAATTTTTCGAGTACTGCTTTTGTCACTGGCTTTTGTAAATAGTGAGTAATACCTTTTTCGAATAACTCTGCTATTTGTTCATCGCCGGTTAGCCCCGTTAAAATAACTTTTGGTGTGTTGTTATTAGGTGTGTTTTGACTCACTAATTGCTGCGCTACGTCACTGCCAAACATTCCTGGCATGCGCTCATCTAAGAGTAGTAAGTCAAATGATTCATTTTGGGCGAGCGTTAATGCACTCGCTCCATTTTCTGCACATGTTACTAAGCAACCCAACATTTCAAGCATTACTTTTGTAGCAATTTGACTCGGTAAACTGTCATCCGCAACCAATACAGATAAACGTGTTTGCGTATTAAATGCAGCCAAAATAGTAATTAAGTCAGTATCAAAAAACGGCCAGCCTAATATTTTTTTAGAGAGTTTATGATTCTGGCTAAGCTCACTAATGTCGTTAATAGTGCACAGCTTTATGTGTGTATTTAAGCTGTCACTATTTAATCTATCAGTTAGCGCGTCACCACTAAGATGACGTAAATCTTCTAGCTGCACCGATTCCCTAAAATTACTATTAAACAATTTAAAATTTAAACCAAAGCGGTCATGAGTATTAGCCGACATTTTTAAGCAGCTTTTAAGTAACGCCTCACAATCAGTTAAAACGTCTACATTTTGACTAATATCAAGCGCTAAACTAACAGATTCTTTTGTTGCTAAAAGTCCGTGAAAATCAAGTGTGTTTACTTGCTCAGAATCATCAATTTGGCAATGAAAACTAACTCCTTGGATATTTGCTTCGAGCGTGAGTAAAAAACTCTCTTTTACAGAAGCCAACGCCGGGATAAGAAACTCTTCGCATTGCGCGATCATTTGTTCAGGCGGAATTTGCAAACAGACGTAATTACAATGCAACTTATTAATTAAGGTAATAGAAAAAGTTCGATTTTGGGTTTCACAATATTTACCTATTACTCCTTGGATAATTTCTAAAACGTGACTATTAATATTCATAAAGTACTCTCGTTAACCCAATGTATAGCTCTACATCATCAAGTTATGTGCCATAAATTAATTTTTGTAAACACACTTGCATTCATAGACTTAAGTATTAGGGTAATAACTTTTTAGTTTGCTATTCGCATTTTGCAAATCATATTGCTATGCATAATATGGTTTATAGTTTTATTAGAATGCTGCAATCGATTTTTTTCGCTTTAAATTATTTTTCAATCATTTAAACTGATATTAATCAAATTGAGGAGAAAGCTATGTTAACTGTAATTTTTGGCCGTGAAGGCTGTCCATTTTGTGTTCGTGCGAAAGACGTTGCTGAGCAACTATCAAATGAACGTGATGACTTTAAATTTCGCTATATTGACATAATTAAAGAAGGTATTAGTAAAGCCGACCTTGAAAAGTCAGCGGGTAAGCCTTGCCCTACAGTCCCACAAATTTTTGTAGACCAAACACACATCGGTGGGTTTACAGAATTTGAAGCTTACGCAAAAGAAAACCTAGGCCTGTATAAATAAGCTTTGTATTAAATATGTTAACCAGTTTAATAAACCTTAAATTGAACTGGTTAAATTTCGACCAACATCAAATACATACAAATTAGTTTCAATTTATACAAGCATTTGCCTCGCGAATCCTATATAATGCGCGCCTCTTTAAATTCGTTGAGGCGTATTAATGTCAGAACCAGTCACGTTTGAATCTCTAAATCTTTCTCCTGCAATTTTGAAGGCAGTTGAAGAGTTGGGTTACAAGACACCATCTGAAATCCAAGCTCAATGTATACCGTTATTGCTAGAAAGAAAGGACGTACTGGGACTAGCTCAAACGGGTACAGGTAAAACCGCAGCATTTGCACTGCCATTACTAAATAATATTGACCCGTCTGTGAAACAGCCACAGATCCTTGTACTCACACCAACACGTGAGCTTGCGATCCAAGTTGCTGAGGCATTCGAACAATATGCTAAACATGTTCGTGGTATTGAAGTATTGGCACTATATGGTGGCCAAAGCTACAGTATCCAATTAAGCGCACTTCGTCGTGGCGCTCAGGTTATTGTTGCAACTCCAGGTCGTTTAATCGATCACATTAACCGTGGCACTATCAAGTTTGATGCTCTACAAGCACTTGTACTTGATGAAGCCGATGAAATGTTACGTATGGGCTTTATCGATGATGTAGAAAGCATCATGGAAAAAACACCGCGCGAAAAGCAAACATGTCTTTTCTCTGCGACTATGCCTAAGCAGATTCAAAACATCAGCAGCAAATATATGAACAATCCTGAACAGGTTCATATTTCTGCGCGTAACTCTACAGTATCATCTGTTGAGCAAGTGTTTTGGAATGCAAGCGTACATAAAAATAAAGCAATTGTTCGCTTCTTAGAAGCTGAACAGTATGAAGGTGCTATTGTTTTCGTACGTACGCGTAACGATACAGTACAACTTGCTGAGTTATTAGAGCGCGAAGGTTTCTCTGCTGCTCCACTTAACGGTGACATGAACCAGCAAGCACGTGAACGCACTGTAGAACGCTTAAAAAGCGGCATGCTAAATGTTGTTATTGCAACAGACGTTGCTGCTCGTGGTCTAGATGTTGACCGCTTAAGCTTAGTTATCAACTACGATATCCCACAAGATTCTGAAGCCTACGTTCACCGTATCGGCCGTACAGGTCGTGCTGGTCGTACTGGTAAAGCAATTTTATTCGTAAAACATAACGAACGTTATTTACTTAAAAATATCATTCGTCATACGAAGTCTGAAATTGCACAAGTTGAATTACCAACTGCAAAAATCGTTGAAGAAAAACGTATCGAAGCGTTACAAGCAAAATTAACTATTGCGCTTGAAAACAAAGATATTACATTCTTTAACGAGATAGCTACTAACATGGCTGAAAAACTTGAACTTCCTCTTGAAAGCTTAGCGGGTGCGTTACTGTGTTTAGCACAGCAACAGTCTCCAATTAAAGTTGAAGAAGTTAAGATTCAACCTCGTGAACGTAACGAGCGTAACGACCGCAACCCACGTGACCGCAACGATCGCGGTGACCGTGGACGTCGTAACGAACGTGGCGGCGAACGTGGTGGTGAACGCGCTGAGCGTAAACCTCGCGAGCGTAACAGCCGTGATGCAGGCCCTATGGATACTTACCGTATCGAAGTAGGTCGTGAACACGGTGTTCAGGTTAAGAACATTGTTGGCGCTATTGCTAACGAAGCTGACATCTCAAGCAAGTTTATTGGTGATATTCGTTTACACGACAATCACAGTACGGTTCAATTACCGCAAAACATGCCTAAAGATGTACTTGATCATTTCCAAAAAGTGTTTATTTGTAAACGTCCTATGGGCTTAACAATTACCACTGATCAAGGTCCTGCTGAACCACGCGGCGAACGCTCTGAGCGTCCAGCTGGTGACAAAAAGCGCACTTTTAGTAAAGATAAAGACGATAGCCAACGCGGTGATAAGCGTACTGGCCCTCGTAAAGAACGTCGCCCAGTAAGCTTTACAACGCCGAAATAAGCAACGACTCTTTAATAAAAACCTTGCCACGTAAGTGAGCAAGGTTTTTTTGTATCTAAAATTTATTTTAATAATAAAAAATATTTGTAAGGGCACAAAAAAACACGATAGTGATAAACAAATCGTGTTTTTATATTGTGTTAAGCGAGTGCTTTAACTTCTTCCCATAAGCGTGCAACTAATGTTTTATCTTCTTCATTAAGCTCACCATTACGATATGCTTTTACTAAGCTTTGTTCTACCGTTTCGTTTAGCTCATCTATACTGATTGTCAGCTTTTCTACTTCGGCATAACCAACTGCAAGATCAAAATGACCTCGTAAATAGCCGCCTGCAAATAATTCATCGTCAGTTGCTTTTATTACTAAATCATCGAAGTACTGCTGGGCTGCATCGATATAATTCACTAAACTCATTTAAAAATCTCCTGGTTTTGCAGAGCACCTGTATTTTTAAGGTTTTGGTGCCCTACTGCATACATAATATGGTCGTTAAATCCGGTGGTTACTTTAATATAACCTGTTAATTCATCATCTAATTCACTGTCGCCAGTATCACAAATAAGGGGGCGACCGTTAAGCGCTTGTAGCTTTGTTTTTGTTGCTACTACAATAATATTCTCTTTGCCAATTGCACGTATAAGCGCAGGGCTTAATTGCTGATTGCCACGGCCAAATATATGCCCTTGCCCGCCAATGAGCGTAATGACTAACTTAGTACTTTGCTGGCGAGTAAACTCAAGTAATTGCTTAGCCGTTAAATCTTGGGCAACTAAGGTTTGATCTTTTATTAAGTCAACGCCAAGTAAGGTATTATCGAGGCCCATTTCTTCCATTATGGCTTCAACCGTTGAGCCGCTACCCATAATATAAAATGTGTCTTCATCCATTTGCGATACAACATGCGCAGCAATGTCGGCAAGTACGAGTTCGTCGGTTTCTTTGCCGCCATTTTTAACTGCTTGCATATAACGCACTTCGCTTGGTGTTTGCATTTCGCCGTAGCGTTTGGCTTTTACTGTACCTTGCCTGAAAGCATCTTCATCTATATCCATTACATCTGCATCAGCTAAGGTAACTAACTCACCCTTAACCAGCATTTCGACTACGCGCCCTGCTGCTTTTGGCGTTATAGCGTACACACCAGAGTGAATTTTACAGCCTGCAGGAATACCAAGTACGGGAATGGTATCTTCTATTGCATGACAAATATTACGCGCTGTGCCGTCGCCTCCTGCAAATAAAACTAAATCAACACCTAAGTCTTTAAGTACTTTTGCTGCTTGTTCTGTGTCATCTGGGGTTGTTATTACTGCAGAGTTGTATACAACCTCTACATTAAAGCCCAAAGCTTTGGCTGTTTGCTCACCCATGTCACCGTTAACGGTGTAAATGGTTAAGCGTTCTTTATAAGGCAATAGCACTTCAAGCGCTGCTTTTGTGCGGCTATTTGCTTTTGGTTCTGCACCTAATTCGATTGCTTTGGCGGCTGTGTGTGCGCCATCACTGCCTTTTAAAGCAACTGTTCCGCCTAAACCCGCTACTGGGTTTACAATTAAACCTAATTTAAACGCCATTACAAAGCTCCTTCGGATGTTGCCAATTAAATTGCTGCGCTGTTAATGGCCAAGGTGTGTTATAAAAATCAGAGAGCGCTTTTAAAAGTAACTCTGTACGAGAATTAAAGCCATTTTCGATAAGCGATAATACACGTGCATGTACTCGCTGCTGAAAATCAAACCGACATGTTTGCTCGCCGTTTAAGTTATCCACCGACACATTAAAATTAAACCCTGTTGCGGTGCTTAATAACCACTCTATAGCTTGAGGCTTTACTTCTACGCTTTCAAACTCAGCTTGTTTTTGTTTGTCGCGCCCATCAGGACAATACCAATAACCATAATCTTCTAATAATCGTCGTTCATCTCCGGCCACCAGCCAATGCGCTATTTCATGTAATGCACTGGCATAAAAACCATGCGCAAATACAACTTGGTGATATGGCACGTGCTCTGTTGCAGGCAGATACACAGGCTCATAATCGCCTTTTATCAGCTGTGTATTATAACTTTGATAAAAAGTGCGTTCAAAAATTGAAATTAGATCAGCTATTTGATGCATAAAATTGGGCTAATTTGTCTCGGTTGCAGCGCTATTGTGCGCAGTAAAAACGAGACGAATTGTACGGGCTTTTACAGCTAAAGTAAAAATAAGGCGTGATAGTAAAATATAAGCGGACTAATCTTTCACTTTATTGATATTTTTAATAATACCTAAACAGTAAAGAGTATTGGCAAGTTCTTTACGCTGCGTTTTTTCACTTGAGGTTTTATTGGCTAAGCTAGTTAACATATCGTACCGTTTACGTAGAGTTAGTATATATCTGGCATGCCTGCGGCATTCAAAGCAATGAGTACAGTGCGAATCGACCCAAAATCTTAATGTTTCAAACCAATATTGCTGCTCTTGAGCAAAAAAAATAAATGCCTTAGAGCAAGTCTCGCACTGCTCCTCAATATCTACATAGAGTGTTCGAGGAAAAATGGCATAATTTTGCTTTTTTATATCAGCCAATATTGCCGTATTAGGGAAGTATTTAAGACTCGAGTAACGCCAATGCCCTTTCTCTATCTCCTCTATTGTCACTGAGGTATTTGTAGTTATTGGTCTATTGCCATACCTTGGGTGGTTAAGGTACATATATCTGCCTATTTTAAATTCACAGCTTACATCTTAAAAGTAAGCTAAATAAAAGCAAGTTAAAGCAAAATCAATAATACGTAGTTATTATCCGAATTTAGGTATAAGTAATTTCTACACTTTAAATAATTTAACCCATTAAATACTTTCGGCATTAGTATTACTTAGTGTTCAATGCCCTCTGTTTTTACCTGCTTAGCTATATAGTTTTTTAACAAACGGGTATTACGCGTGTTAGCTTTAAAAAATGCATCAAATATATCGCCAAAAAATGGCACTAAACCGCCCACAAAGTCTATGAGCATATTGATAATCATCTTAGTCTTTATACGTTTACTCACACCTAAACGCTGCGCTTCTATCAGCACATAACTTGATAAAATTAGCCCTGCGGCATCACCTATAACGGGAATTAAACCAATCACAGCCTCTAGGCCTATATTAAATTTAGTAAAAGGAATACCAATACTGCTATCGGTTAACTTACTGAAACGTTCTAAGCGGGCTATTGCAGCTTGGGCTTTTATTTGTGAGTGTTCATTAATATTATCGTTCATGATTACTACCCTCCTTTGTACAGTATATAGGGCTTACTTGAACAACTCCTGAAAGGCTTTAAACTAAATTACAGACATAAAAAAACGCGGTAGTCCGCGTTTTTTATAATTATAAATACTTACACAGAGCCGTTAATTGGCCCGTGTTCGTGGTTTACATGTGGATTTTGTCCGCGTTGGCGCAGTAAATGATCCATTAATGTAATAGCCATCATTGCCTCAGCAATCGGGATTGCACGAATACCCACACACGGATCGTGACGACCTTTGGTGATCATCTCAACCGCTTCGTTGCTTGTATTAATGCTGTTACCTGGGATGGTAATACTCGACGTTGGTTTTAGCGCAATAGAAGCAATAATATCTTGCCCTGTCGAAATACCCGCAAGTACGCCACCTGCATGGTTTGATGTAAAACCTTCAGGGGTTAGCTCGTCGCGATGCTCAGAGCCTTTTTGCTCAACTACATCAAAGCCATCACCAATTTCCACGCCTTTAACTGCATTAATACTCATTAATGAGTGTGCAAGTTCAGCGTCAAGGCGGTCAAATACTGGCTCACCAAGACCTACTGGTACGTTGCTTGCCACTACTTTTACTTTAGCGCCAACTGAGTCACCTTGCTTTTTAAGGTCACGCATATATTCGTCAAGCGCTTCAAGCTTACTTGCATCAGGGAAGAAGAATAAGTTATTTTCAACTTCGTCCCAATCAAACGTTTCCGCCTTAATAGGACCTAGCTGGCTTAAGCATGCTTTAACTTCAATACCATGAAATTGCTTTAAGTATTTTTTAGCGATAGCGCCTGCCGCTACGCGTATTGCGGTTTCACGTGCAGAGGAACGGCCGCCACCACGATAATCGCGCAGGCCGTACTTATGCCAATACGTGTAATCGCCATGACCTGGGCGAAATACATCTTTAATTTTGCCGTAATCTTGCGAACGTTGATCGGTGTTTTCAATTAATAAACCAATGCTAGTACCTGTGGTTTTACCTTCAAAAACGCCTGCTAATATTTTTATTTGATCGCTTTCACGGCGCTGCGTTGTATAACGGCTTTGGCCTGGTTTTCGGCGATCTAAATCAATTTGTAAGTCGGCCTCTGTGATTTCAAGACCTGCGGGAGTACCATCAACAACGCCGCCTAATGCAACGCCGTGGCTCTCACCAAAGGTGGACACTTTAAATAACTGTCCAATGCTATTTCCTGCCATTAACTTTCCTCATTCCTAATGACTACCAATAGCCAAGCACACGGCTTGGCTATTCATTTTTTACTTATTTTGCAAAATACTCATCTAGCTGCTTTTTGCTAATTACAAATACACCTAAGCCGCCTTGTTCAAATTCAATCCATTCAAACGGCGCGCCCGGATACAGTGCATCCATATGTACCATAGAGTTACCAACTTCTACAAATAACAAACCGTTATCAGTTAGGTGTTCACTCGCTTCACTTAAAATAGTACGGGTTACATCTAAACCATCGTGGCCTGATGCAAGCCCAAGCTCTGGTTCATGATGAAATTCACGTGGTAAGTCAGCCATATCTTCTGCATCAACATATGGTGGGTTTGCTACTATTAGGTCGTATTTTTGACCTGGTACACCGCTAAATACATCAGACTGAATAGGTAACACACGATCAGTTAACATGTAATCGTTAATGTTAATGTCTGTCACTTCAAGCGCTTCATACGATATATCTACCGCATCAACTTGTGCCTGCTCAAAAGCTTGCGCAAGTGCAATTGCGATACAACCCGAACCTGTACATAAATCTAATATACGGTTAACCGATTGTGGCTCTTCAAGCCAGGGTGTAAAGCGGTTGCTGATAAGCTCAGCAAACGGTGAGCGAGGTATAAGTACACGTTCATCCACATAAAATGGCATACCCGCAAACCATGCAATGTTTGTTAAGTAAGGTACTGGTGTGCAGTCGTTAATACGTTCTGCAATAAGACCCGCAAGTCGGTTTTTTTCTGTGCTTGTTAAACGCGCGTGCATTAATTCTTTTGGCGCATCAACAGGCAAGCTAAGCGCAGGCAGTAATAAGCTTACAGCTTCATCCCATGCGTTATCTGTACCGTGTCCAAAAAATATACTACTACTTGCAAATTGGCTTGTAGTCCAACGTAACCAGTCATGTAAAGTTGACAGTTCTGCAACGGCTTCTTCGAGTGTTGCTTCTTCTATTTGTAAATCGCTCATATATTTTTACCTGTATTAGCTTACTGACTGTTTTGAGTCTTTAAGACGATTGCATTGCCTATCTGCGCTGGGCAAATTACAATTGCCCCTCATTTAAGTATTGTACCGCCTTTTGCGCTGCGTTTTTACGTTTTTTTGTTTAGGTAATAGTTATGAAAAAAGACACTCCATCACATTCGTCCCTAAGCAATGACGACATAAGCTTATTTCGTCAAACGATCACAGGCGCCAAAGTATTTAAACAAGATACTCATCGTTTTGATACAAAGCCTAAGGTGTCACAAGCTAAGCAATTTGCCCAGCAAAAAAAGCAGGCTCAATCTGAATTTTTCTTCTCAGACGTTTATATTCCCGATATAGACACCCACGGCACGGTTAAATATGTAAAACCAGGCCAAGATACCTTCCTAGCTAAACAGCTTCGCCGTGGTGACTTTGCACCCGATTTGACGCTAGATTTACATGGCTTAAATAAAGAACTTGCTAAAGATGAACTCGCTGGACTCATTCACGAATGTAAAAAGCAGCATTACTATTGTGCATGTGTAGTGCACGGTATTGGCGGCGGCGTACTAAAGCACAAAGTGCCTCAGTACTTAGTACAGCACCCTGACGTAATAGCGATGCACCAAGCCCCTCTCGAATATGGTGGTAGAGGCGCTGTACTCATACTAATTAATTTACCGCAAAGTGATGAATTTAGACGCTAACTTTAGCTATTACTAGGATGTAACTTCGTGCATATTTTTTCAATTATTTTTCCGCTCATTTTTATTGTGGCGTTTGGTTACAGCTGTTGCCGATTAAAATTTTTCGAAAAGCAGCATATTGCAGGCTTAAGTAAATTTACTTTTTATATTAGTTTGCCTGCTTTTTTATTGTTAAATATGTCGCAAATTAACTTACAGCAAAGCATTAGCCTTTTTGCATTTTTGAGTTTTTACATACCGGTTCTGAGTGTATTTGGGGTGGGTATTTTAATTGACCGCTTTTATTTAAATAAAAAGTATTTAAAAAATTACCAACAACACGGCGTCTTTGGACTTGCTTCTAGCTATTCAAATATGGTGTTAGTGGGTATTCCTATTGTTATTGCATCGCTTGGCAAAGAGATGATAGCCATTGCGTTTATGATCATTACTTTTCATAGCACATTGTTATTTGCACTTACTTTTTTAATAGGCGCTAAAGGCAGCAGCGATAAATTTTCGTGGTCGCACTTTGGAAAAAGTATGGTGTTAAATCCAATAGTACTGAGTATTGGATGCGGGCTTATATTAAACATTTTAGGAGTAACACTATTCACCGACTTAGCAAATAGTTTGGATCTATTAGCTAAACCAGCAATTGCCTGTGCGCTATTTGTACTTGGTGCTAATTTAGCTTTTTATAAAATAGCAGCAAATTGGCAACCCGCGTTAATAGCATCAATTTTAAAAATATTTTTATTGCCTGCGTTAGTTTTATTGGTAGGCACCTATGTATTTAAGCTAGACACGCAAATACTTAATGTATTGGTACTTTTAAGTGCGTCCCCTGTTGGCGTAAATGCTTATCTTATTGCGAGTCAAATAAAGCAGCATGAAGCTACTCTTGCTGGGGCTGTCGTACTTTCTACTATCTTAAGTGTTATTAGCTTTACGTTTTGGCTAGCTTTATTACTTTAGCTTACAAACCGCCGGCTACATCAACAAAACTACCCGTTGTAAAAGAAGCGTGCTCCGAAGCTAAAAAGTAAATTGCTGCAGCAACTTCCTCGGGTGTACCGCCTCTGCCAAGGGGTAATTTACTTTTAAGACGATCGACTCGATTTTTTTCGCCGCCATCACTATGCATATCAGTGTAAATAAGCCCAGGTCTAACAGAGTTAACACGAATACCTTTACTTGCCACCTCTTTTGCCAAGCCAATAGTAAATGTGTCCATTGCACCTTTAGATGCTGCATAATCAATGTACTCATTAGGAGAGCCCGTTTTAGCGGCCCCCGATGAAACATTAACAATACTACCGCCATTTCCCATTCGCTTTATTGCCTCACGACTACATAAAAAAGCACTGGTAATATTTGTAGTCAAAACTTCGTTTATGCGCTCAGCACTCATTTCCAGTAAGGGCATTTGCGGCTGTAATATCCCAGCATTATTTACAAGTACATCAAGTTGACCAAACTCTTTATCAATAAAATCAAACAACGCCAAAACATCCATCTCTTTGGACACATCTGCTTTTATAAATTGAGCTCTAACGCCAAAGCTTCTTACTTGATCAGCTACTAGCTTGGCACTAGCTAAATCAGCTTTATAATTAATGCAAACATCATAATCCTGCTTAGCAAAGTATAATGCCGTAGCTGCGCCAATACCTCGGCTAGAGCCAGTGATGAGTACAACGGGGGAGCGAGTCATTAACGCTATTATTCTTTTAAAGCTGCGACTACTGAAATTTCAACAAGCAGTGCATCGCGCGCCATTTTTGCTTCCACGCAAGCACGTGCTGGTGCATAACCTTCGGTTACCCACGCATCCCATACTGCGTTCATATCAGCAAAATATTCCATGCTTTTTACGTAAATAGTCGCACTAAGCATATGCTCTTTTGAGCTTCCTGCTTCATCAAGTAACGCCTCTACTTTATCGAGCATAGTTTGAGTTTGTTCTTTAATATCTTTTTGTGCGTCGGCGCATACTTGCCCACATAAATACACAGTACCGTTGTGTTTTACTATGCGGCTCATGCGCGCACCTGTTTGTAAGCGTTCTATCGTCATTTTAATTTACTCAATTATTTATATTTAAACATTTTCTGGGGCATTTATACTTAAATAACTACTACGCTGGGTTTGCTCATCGTAACTAATAACAGCTACAGCACCCGTATTAAAAATGGGCATATTGCCAGGGCTTAATTGATCCACTAAATAACTGACAATAGGCATATGGGCTACAATGAGCCACGTATTACATTGGGGGTGAGTAGCTATAAGTGTTTCGATGTAGTCAGCGGCAATTTGAGGTTTGCCCTCAGGGATTATATCGGACGTGGTTTCGCTAAATTTAAATTCGTTATTTTTAGCAACACCTGCAGCCGTTTGCTGCGCTCGAATGTAAGGACTAACTAACAGTGCATCAGGGTGATGTGTTTTATTGAGCCAAAGACCCATTTTTTCAGCTTCATCATGCCCTGCTTGGGTTAAATTTCTACCTGCATCATCAGCCTGCATGGGTGTTGCTTCGCCGTGGCGCATTATTAGGATTGTTTTCATAAAAAATCAACCAATTAAAGAATATAAAACAGTAGCCAGTTTGCCCGTTTGTCAGCTATATTGACAACATAAACCTATTTATTTCTAAAATAGTTCTTTCATGAGACTCAGGTAAATTTTCAAGCTATATTTCGCTTTCCTGAAGCCATCATCTGTTGTTAACAAGTAAACGTTTAGTTTCAGGAGCATCATTTGAATATCAGCCGCAATGATAACAGAGCATACCGCGCCTTTACACTGGACAATGGTCTAAAAGTACTATTAGTGCAAGATAAAGATTCTACAAAAGCGGCAGCATCAATGGCAGTTAACGCCGGACATTTTGACGACCCTCTTGACAGGCAAGGCCTCGCACACTTTTTAGAGCACATGCTTTTTTTAGGCACAGACCAATATCCAGATTCAGGCAGTTTTAATAATTTTGTTTCCCAAGCTGGCGGCAACACCAATGCATGGACTGGCACTGAGCATACCTGTTACTTTTTTGATATTAACAATCAAGAATTTGAACAAGCGCTAACCCAATTTAGTCGTTTTTTTATTGCTCCTCTTTTAAATTCAGCCGAAACAGAAAAAGAACGAAATGCAATTGAAGCCGAGTTTAAGCTAAAAATAAAAGATGATGGTCGCCGTATTTATCAGGCCCACAAAGAAACAGTAAATCCTGCTCATCCATTTGCTAAATTTTCTGTGGGTAACCTACAAACTCTAGCTGACAGAGAGCGCTGTATTAGCGACGAGCTACGTGATTTTTTTAATAACTACTACCAAGCTCAGTGGATGACGTTGGTTATATGCGCTAATGAAGAGCTAGATACTCTGCAAAGTTGGACGCAAACTTACTTTAGCGCAATTAACGGCAACAAAAACTTTAAAAAGCCAGAGATCAGTGAGCCACTTTATCGCAAGCAAGACATAGGGAAAATACTCCATATTGAGCCGCATAAGCATATGCAAAAACTTATTATTAGCTTTGCTATGCCTAATATTGATGACTTTTATCGTCACAAAACAGTAAGTTTTATAGCTCATTTACTTGGCTATGAAGGCGCCGGTTCTCTTTATTCTATTTTAAAGGAGCAAGGCTGGATCAATGCACTTTCTGCTGGCGGTGGTATTAATGGTAGCAACTTCAAAGATTTTAATATTAGTTTAGCGCTTAGTGATGAAGGCATTGAATACTTTGAAGATATTATTGAAATGGTGTTTGAATACATTTGCTTAATTAACCATAACACCGAAAAATTACCGCGCCTATATCAAGATAAAAAAAATCTATTACAAATAGCATTCGATAACCAAGAAAAGTCACGTTTAATTGATTGGGTTAGTAACTTAAGCATTAATATGCAGCATTACGATGAAGCAAATTACGTGCAAGGCGACTATTTAATGGAAGGCTTTAAAAAAGCGACCCACGAAATGGCCATGCAGTGGTTAACGCCACATAATATGCGCATCGTACTTATACATCCAGATGTAGAGCCTGAACATAAAACGGCATGGTACAACACACCATATAAAGTAGAACATATTTCACCTAGTTGGCTTGATGCCCTTAGCGAGATAAATAAGCCGTTGAGCGAAATGCTGCTACCTACAGCTAATCCTTATTTAACAAAAGAAGTGGTGTTATTTGATGTCGTAAAACCACAAACAAAACCCGAGTTATTAGTAAAAGAACCCGGTTTTGACTTTTGGTTTAAACAAGACAACACATTTCGTGTTGCTAAAGGCCATTTTTATTTGGCCATGGATTCTGATTTTGCCGTAAAAGATGTAAAACATATGGCACTCACCCGCTTATTTACAGATTTATTTATGGATAGTGTGGGCGAGCAATTTTATCCAGCAGAACTTGCGGGACTTAGCTACCACTTAACCTCGCATCAAGGTGGATTAACTCTACATACCGCGGGGCTTTCATCTAGCCAGTTAGAGCTTGTTGATCAATTAATAGATGCTTTATTTAATGTAGAGATCTGTGCAAAACGCTTTGCTGAATATAAAAAACAGCTTGTAAGGCATTGGCGCAATAGCAACCAAAACAAACCAGTCAGTGAGTTATTTAGCATTTTAGGCGCAAAAATAATGCCTTGGAACCCACAACCTGGGGAGCTTGCATCGGCATTAAAAAACACCTGTTTTCAGCAATTTAATGAGTTCAGAACAGACTTTTTTAAAGCACTACATGTTGAATCATTTTTACATGGTAACTGGCAGCAAAGTGATGCAATAGCCTTTCAAAAAAAGGTCGCAAATCACTTAAAAAACGCAACCATAATTGAAGATTTAAGACGCCCTCTTTTTGAAATTAAAAAAGTAACTCGCTACGAGTTAGAGCTTCCTTGTAACGACCATGCAATGGTTATTTACTATCAAGCGCAAACGGATTGCGTGGCCGAAAAAGTAAAAATGATGGCGTTAAATCATTTAATTAATCAAGATTACTTTAATGAATTACGAACTACACAGCAACTTGGTTATTTAGTAGGCGCTGGTTATGCACCATTTAACACGCGTGCTGGTATAGCATTTTATGTGCAGTCACCTAAGTTTGATGCAAAAACATTATTGCATCGACATAACCGTTTTATTAAAAACTACCTTGATAATATTGATGCACTTGATGAAAACGATTGGCAACAGCAAAAACACGGCCTTAGTACTCATATTGCAGAAAAAGATAAAAACCTGCGCCTGCGCTCACAACGGTTATGGCTTGCTATTGGTAACAGAGATCATGAATTTTATATGCAACAACGACTTTTAGATGCCTTAAATGCGCTAACCCTAAAAGAACTAAAAGTTTATGCACTAAGCCTATTTGATGATAATAGACCAAGATATGAGCTTTTAAGCTCGGCAAAAGTCAATAAATCTCAAAATATGCCCGTTTACTCTCAATCTCTTTGACACTAGGTTTAGCTTGTTTTAAATTATCATTTGTAAATTAGAAGTAATAAAAAAATGATAAAAATAATAATAAAACTAAGCATGCTTGTAGTACTTGCTTACTCATTTGAGCTTTTTGCCTTTGAGTCATCATTTAATTACAACTCCGACAATATACTTATACTAGCAAGCGCCATTATAGCGCTTGCTTTGCCCTACCTGTTATTTGTAATCCACAAACTTAGACGCTCACGCCGTCAACTCCGTCTTTCGGAAAAACGCCTTAAAAGTACTGTAGAAGGTAGCGGCGATACACTTTGGGACTGGAACATAAAAACAGGCGAAGTTATTCGTATTAACGATAAGTACTTAATGGATTCGACTACCTTAATGGGGTTTCCGCCAAACAAAGGCCTTATTCACCCTCACGATATTAATAACGTTGAGCACTTGTTAAAAGTACACTTTGCAGAGCAGTCTGCTTTTTTTGAAGCCACCTACCGAATCAAAGATACATTTGGTCGTTGGCATTGGGTACTCGATCGCGGAAAAATAATTGAAAAAGACGCCAACTTATCACCCCTTAGAATGACAGGTACCGTTCGCGATATATCACAGTTAAAATCAACGGAAGAGCGCTTAAACCTTTTTGCTAAATGTGTTGAATCACTCACTGACGCCTTAGCAATTTACGATAAAAACTTTAAACTGGTTGATATAAACCCGAGTTTTTTAACCTTGTTTGGTGGCGTACGCGAGCAATACTTAGGAAAAGATTTCAACCTATCTGGGTATGAGCCAAGCTACACAAACAGAATTATTGAAATAGTAAAAGAGCGCGAACATATCCAACAAGAAGTGAAGCTTCGTAATAGTGAGCGTGTTTTATTGCCTATAGAAATATCGATAGATGAAATTAAAAACGATCAAAATCAAATAACTAATTATGTCGTTGTTTATTCAGATTTAACAGAGCGTAAAAAAGCCGAATCGCAGTTACATAACTTATCGAATCGAGATCGCACAACTAGTCTGCCTAACCGAAATTTATTTTTTACTGATTTGCAAAAGCTAGTAAAGCTCAACTCGCATCACGCCTTGCTTGTATTCGATTTAGATAACTTTAAAAAAATAAATGACTCGTTAGGGCATCAACTAGGTGACAGCTTATTAGCTAAACTAGCAATGCGCTTAAATAAACTAACCCGCGAAAATGATGTATTTTATCGTTTAGGCGGCGATGAGTTTGCTCTTGTAATGTCTGACACTAACGACATACATGTAATTACACGTATGGCAAAACAGTTTTTAGCAGCCATTGCTACACCATTTAAAATGGCTGGCCACGAACTGGCAATCACCTCAAGTGTAGGCATTGTATTATTTCCAGAAGACGGTAATACGCCTGAACTGCTTTTAAAAAATGCAGATACCGCGATGTATCATGCTAAAAAGAAAGGTAACAGCTACTTATTTTTTAACGACACGATGAACCGTCAAGCCGTTAAACGACTGCAAATTGAAAACCTCATGCGCTTTGGTTTAAAAGAAGACCATTTTGAAGTGTACTACCAACCAAAAATGAATATTCGCACAGGCAAGCTAACCGGAATGGAAGCATTAGTGCGCTTTATTACACCCAAAAAAGGCATTATTAGTCCGGGAGTTTTTATACCTATAGCCGAGGAAACTGGCCAAATAATTGAAATTGGTGAAGTGGTATTAAACAAAGCCTGCAGAGACGTAAAAGAATGGCTAGATAGCGGTTTATTTAGCGGCCGAGTAGCTGTCAACTTATCAGCAAAGCAATTTAGCCTCCCCGATTTAACTTCTCGTATTGACGTTATTTTGCAAAAAAACGAATTACCTTCTTACTTTTTAGAGCTTGAAATAACAGAAGGTACTGTAATGGACGACCCTAAAGAAGCCATTGCAATTATGCGTTCGTTAAGTGCCCGAGGTATTCATTTAGCAATGGATGATTTTGGTACTGGTTATTCATCATTAGCGTATTTAAAGCAATTTCCGCTTAATACACTTAAAGTAGATAAAGCATTTATAGATGACATGACCAACGAACGTGGGCGTAATATGGTCGACTCAATAGTCACTATTGCGCATAACCTTGATTTGCATGTAGTTGCTGAAGGTGTAGAACAAGCTCATCAAATTGATATACTTAAAAAGCTTAATTGCGAAACAGTACAAGGTTATTACTATTCTAAGCCACTATCAAAAAGTGAATTTACTGAATTTTTAAAGCAGCAACAAACTAAAGCAGCCCCAAGCTTAATTAGAAAAAATAAAAATGTGGCGTCGATAAATTAAGGGCGCCATATACACGCATTTATACCTACATTTCTTACTAAAGCACGGCGATAATGTAGATTAAATAAGCACCAGGCCACAGGCCCAAGTAAACCGCCTAAAATAAGCCATCGCTTAATTGGCATACCTTTTTTAATGGCTTCTAAATACATTAAAGCTATAAATGCACTGCTTAGTAAAACTATAAACAAAATTACCCTTTAAAGTTGCTCAAAAATACGGCACTTATTCTAACGCTAACGTGATTAAATTTAAAGCAACAAATCCCCCGCGCGCACAAAAAAGCCGAAGCTGTTAAACACAGATTCGGCTTTTAAAATTATAATTTACGCGTTACTTTTCAGCACGACCCATAAATTTGTGTTCAACAGTATTAATACGGATACGGTCACCTGTTGAAATATGCTCTGGCACAGAAATATTTAAGCCAGTAGACATACGTGCAGGTTTTGAACGAGCACTCGCAGATGCACCTTTGATAGATGGGTCTGTTTCTTCAACAACAAGTTCAACACTTGACGGTAAATCAAGCCCTACTGGCGCGCCATCAATAACAATTACGTGTACGCCTTGTGTTTCTTCATTAACAAATAAAATTTCTTCGCTAATAGCATCTTTGCTTAAGTTATAAGGCGTGTAATCTTCATTATCCATGAACACATACTCGTCACCATCAATGTACGATAGCATTACTTCACGGCGTGTTAAATCAGCCAGCGTTAGCATGTCACTGTCTTTGAATGTTTCGTCAACTTTACCACCGGTTACCACATCGTATAAACGCATACGGTATAAACTACCACCAGCACGACCTTGCGGCACAGAGCGCACAATATCTTTTACAACTAAAACGCGGCCATTGAAGTCAATAGCAGTACCTTTTTTAACATCACTCGCCTTTGGCATGTGTGAATTCCTATTATTTTTTTGATTGCCAGAAACATACCACGAACTGGATTTTGTTCAACTAAAATTACGTTGGTTTTACGCTACATGTTGTATTAGCTTGTAAAATTTTAATTTATACTAAAATACATATAATCAAATGTGAAAAAAACTGCTATGGTAGCTTTACCGAGTATGACTTCAAGGAATGGATCATGGACCAGAAAAAAGTACATGAGTATTTAGTTAAAAAACCACTTGTTCAGGTTACAAAACCATTTGCGCAAGAGGTTGATGTATATAAAGTGAATCATAAAATGTTTGCGACTCTTGCTATTGGCAATGACGGTCAAACTAATGATGATGGTGAGGTTATTTGGTGGCTTAACTTAAAGTGCGATCCTGATGAAGCAATATCATTGCGTGATATTTTCCCGGCAGTGATCCCTGGTTACCATATGAATAAACGCTTATGGAACACAGTAATTTTAGACGGCACAATTCCACAAGGTGAAATTGAGAGAATGATTGATAACTCATTTAATTTAGTCGTAGAAAACATGCCAGAAAAAGACCGAAAAGCTATTTCACTTCACTTGTAAACACTTTTTGGGCTAGGCTACTAGCCCATTAAAACCCTACACCTTAAGCGTATAAATTAAATCGTCATATAACTTTTCGCCTATTGTATGCACTTTAAAAAGTGTATCGGTATGGGTTAAACCGCACTTACCAAGCACCTTTTCAGAACCAATATTGCCACGCGTTACGACTGCTTTAAACTGCCTAATACCACATTCTTTCCAAGCCCAGTCAATCACAGCTCTTAGGGATTCTGTCGCGTAGCCTTTATTAAAATACTCTGGCAATAATAAATAACCAAGCTCTGCGGTTTCTCCGTCATAGGCAAAACCTGTAACACCCACAGGTTGTTTTGTTTGATTATTAATAATGAGTAAACACAGGGGATGACGTGATTTAGCATTCCACTTAGGCAAGCGTATCTCAAAGCGGTTTCTTACCAGTGACTCCATTGGCATATCAAAACAATACTTGAGGACTTGAGGATCGCGATGAAGCGCAAGAAAAAGAGGCCAATCAGATTCTTCCATTTGGTATATGCTCAATCTTTGTGTAAATAATGTCATTAAGCTCCTCATTTATTTATAAAAACTATAAAAAAACCGCATTTAAATGCGGTTTTTTTAGATAGCAGAAACTTTATTCTTTCGTTTCAATCTCTTTGGTAACTTCAGGCTCAGTTACACTTTGCTCTTGTGACTCAGTGCTTTGTACTTCAGGAGCTACAACCTCAACATGTGTTGCGTTATAAAAAGTAGCACCAGAGCTTGCCATTGTTACCAGTGATTCACATGGTGCAAAGTTAGCATCGCTGTTAGCTAATGTAGACATATCAGAGCTTATTTTACTTGCGCCTAATTTATCCATATAGCTAAACGGGCCACCTAAAAATGGTGGAAAACCAATACCAAATATTGCACCGATATCGCCATCACGTGGGCTGGCAATAATGCCATCATCTAAACAGCGTACTGCTTCGTTAAGCATTTGCGATACACAACGCTTAGCAATTTCGCTCTTGTTTAAACGTGGAGCCGGGGTAACACCCAATAGTTCGTAAACTGACTCATCAACCTTTTTGCCTTTTTTATCGTATTCATAAAAACCACGACCAGACTTACGGCCAAGGCGTTTTGAATCAATCATACGCATAAATGCATCAGGGCCTTTAAAACGCTCGCCTAATTCTTTTTCAAGAATTGGGGCAATTTTAGAGCCAATATCAATACCTACTTCATCAAGTAGAGCCAGCGGGCCTACCGGAAAACCGAACTCAACAAGCGCTGCATCAATCTTTTCAATTGGCTCGCCTGCTAACATTAAGTTAGCAGCTTCGTTTAAGTAAGGCGCTAAAATACGGTTGACGTAAAAACCGGCCATGTCTTTTACAACAATTGGCGTTTTACCTTGCTTACGTGCAAAGTTAACAACGCGGGCAATGGTCTCTTGAGACGTACCTTCGTGTGGAATAATTTCCACTAATGGCATTTTTTCCACTGGTGAAAAGTAATGCAAGCCAATTACATTTTCAGGACGTGCTGCCTGCGCTGCAATTTGCGATATTGGTAATGATGACGTGTTACTTGCAAAAATTGTATTTGCTTGGCATTGCTGCTCTACGTCTGCAACCATACCTTGCTTAAGTGCAAGGTCTTCAAACACCGCTTCTATTACTAAATCAATGTGTTTAAAGCCACTGTAGTCAGTTGTACCTGTAATACGGTTCATCGTTAACTGCACATCAGCTTTAGACATAATACGACGCTTAAGACGCTTATCTAAAATTTTATAGGTGTAGCTCATTGCATTACTAATGCCCTGCTCTGCTACATCTTTAATACGTACCGGTACTTTAGCTTTAACAGCACTTACGTGCGCAATGCCTGCGCCCATTAGTCCACCACCTAAAACAGCAGTTTTGCTTATTGCGGGTGCGTCATCATTGCGCCACTCTTTTTTCATTTCAGTCGTTGCAAAGAAAATACCGCGAAGCGCTTTCGATTCGTCACTCATTACAAGTGTTGCAAAGCTTTCAGCTTCTGTTTTATACGCTTTTAGCTCATCAAGCTCTACACTAGCTCGCACTGCTTTAATAATAGCTAGTGGTGCTGGGTAGTGCCCGCCCGTTTTTTTAAGTACGTTTTCTTTTGCTTTTTTAAAGATAAAGTTACGACCAAACGGGTTTGACTCTAGTAATTTACTAATATTGTCGAGCTTTGGCTCTTTTGCTTGTGGCTTTTTCTTCGCGGCAAATTCTTTTGCAACTTTTAGCAGCACACTGTGCGGTACACAATCATCAAGCACGCCTGCTTTTTTAGCTTGCGTAGGGCGAATTTGTTTACCTGTTAGCATCCACTCAAGTGCTTTTTGAATACCAACAATTTTGGTTAAGCGCTGGGTGCCGCCGCCACCTGGAAGTAAACCAAGTTGTACTTCTGGTAAGCCAATTTTTGTTAAATCACTGTCGGTACCAACACGGTAATCACATGCTAAAGCAAACTCTAAACCACCACCTAATGCAGCGCCATGAATCGCACTTACTGTTGTGTATGGCAGTTTTGTCATATCAAAAAACGCTTGATGACATAGCTCGCTAATAGCTAAAGCATCTTCACGCTTTTGAACGCTATCGAGCATTTTCACATCGGCGCCAGCAATAAAGTTATCGCTTTTTCCGCTTATAAATACCATGCCTTTTACATTTTGCGACTTAGCGTCTTCTAGTAATGCTTTTAAATCATCGGCAAAACTGCTGCGCAGGGTATTCATTTTCTCACCCGGCACATCAATCGTTACCACGGCGATTTTATTTTCATCTACCGCTAAATTAAATACTGAATCAGTCATTACGCGCTCTCCAATACAAAGGCTGCACCTAAACCACCAGCAGCACACGCTGTTGTTAATGCTAAACCGCCACCACGACGTTTAAGCTCGTGTAAGCTTTGCGTAATTAAGCGTGCACCTGTCGCTGCAAATGGGTGACCATATGCTAAAGAGCCGCCGTTAACGTTAAACTTATCCATGTTAATTTCGCCAATTGCTTTGCTGCGACCTAAATGCTCTTGTGCAAATTTGTCTGAGGCAAACATTTTCATATTGGCAAGTGTTTGCGATGCAAACGCTTCGTGCATTTCAATTAAATCTAAATCAGCAAGGGTAATACCCGCTCTATCTAGTGCAATAGGCGTTGAATGAGCTGGGCCCATTAACATGTCTTTTTCTACGCCAATTGCCGAAAATGCAAAGCTACGTACGTAACCTAGTATTTCGTAGCCAAGTGCTTTTGCTTTGCTTTCGCTCATCATAAGTACGGCCGCTGCACCATCTGTTAACGGTGTTGCATTTGCTGCGGTAACTGTACCGTGCTGGCGGTCAAACACCGGTTTAAGCTTAGCGTAGCCTTCAACCGTTGAGTTTTTACGAATGTTGTTATCTTCTGAAATAAAGCTTTTATATGGCGGTAAATGCGCCGTCATTACTTCATCTTTTAACTTTCCATCAGCCCATGCTTGCGTTGCAAGTGAGTGAGAACGATGTGCTAATGCATCTTGATCTTCACGGCTAATGTTATGTGTTTTAGCCATTTGCTCAGCAGTTTGCCCCATTGAAAGGCCTGTTGAGTACTCTGCAACTGCAGGTGGCACTGGTAATAAATCTTTTAAACGCAGTTTTGAAAATATTTTTAAGCGTTGACCAAGCGTACGCGCTTTATTTAAATCAACTAAGCTGCCTGCTAGCTTTTTACTTACACCAATTGGCAATACTGATGACGAATCTGCGCCGCCCGCAATACCTACACTTACAGAGCCTGCCATAATAGACTCAGCTACATTGGCAATTGCCTGAAAGCTGGTAGCACATGCGCGCGATACAGAATATGCATCAACCGATACTGGCATACCTGTGCCCAATACAATTTCACGTGCAATATTTGGCGCTTCTGGCATTTGTACTACTTGACCAAATACAAGTTGATCAATTTCTGACTTATTGAAATTTAATCGTTCAAGCATTTCGTTAACCACCAACTTACCCATATCAAGTGCAGGTACATGGTGAAACGCTGTTGCTTGCTTTGCAAAAGGTGTACGTAAGCCGCTAACTATGGCAATACGGTCGCCCTTTGGTGTTTTTAGTATGTTTTGCTCAGACATTTATGCTCTCCCGCTGACAGGTCTGACCTGTTTGTTTTCCTCGATTCTAAACAACCCGTGTGCTAAAGCCAATAGAAAAACACAAATTTATATAAACAGTGTTTAATTACGACTATCACAATAGGCTTTTTTAGACGCATTTACAAAGTTTTGTGGTACGCTAAAAATCGTTAAAAAATAACGAACTATTTTAAAAAATACAGTCTAACTCTTGAGTTACCCAATTATAAACCTTATAAATAGGTCTGTATTTATCACCTAACACTATTAGGTACAAACCCAGCTGACGAGGACAGTCCACTTATTATGGCAGCTAACGCATTTTCACAATTAAAAACGTACTTAGATACACAAATCATTGGCCAGCCAGAGCTTACACAAGCGCTACTTATTGCAATTTTAGCTGATGGTCATTTATTAGTAGAAGGGCCTCCGGGGCTTGCAAAAACACGTGCAGTTAATGCACTTGCAAAAGGTATTGAAGGCTCGTTTCAGCGCGTACAGTTTACGCCAGACTTATTACCGGCTGATGTAACAGGTACCGATATTTACCGCCAACAAACTAGCGAGTTTGTATTTGAAAAAGGCCCTCTTTTTCACAACCTTATTTTAGCCGATGAAATTAACCGCGCACCAGCCAAAGTACAATCAGCATTGTTAGAAGCCATGGCAGAGCGCCAAGTTACCGTAGGTAAAAACACCTATCCGCTTAGCGAGCTGTTTTTAGTTATGGCTACACAAAACCCGCTAGAGCAAGAAGGGACTTACCCGTTACCAGAAGCCCAGCTGGATCGTTTTTTACTGCACCTAAGTATTGGTTACCCTGGCGCAGAGCATGAGCTTGATATACTACGTTTAACACGCGGCGAAGCACTTAACGAACAACAGCCGGTATTACAAAAGATTAGTCAAAGCGATTTATTTGCTGCCCGAAAAGAAATACTAGGGCTTTATTTAGCAGAGCCGCTTGAGCAATACCTAGTACAACTTATTATTGCCACCCGTGAAGGCGCTAAATTAGATGCACAACTAGGTAGTTGGATTGAATTTGGTGCAAGCCCGCGTGCAACAATAGCACTTGATAAATGTGCTCGTGCTCATGCATGGCTTCAAGGCCGTGACTTTGTAGCACCTGATGACATTCAAGCTGTTGTGCATAACGTCCTGCGTCATCGCATTATTTTAAGTTACGAAGCCCAAGCCGATGGCATTACTAAAGATCAAGTAATAAGCCGTATAGTTGAACTTGTAGCCGTACCATAAGTTATGCAAAAACAATTAGATCCCCAAGCATGGCTTAAAGAGAGCCATAGCAACGGTGTTAATTTAGCACTTAAAGAGCTGATGTATTACAAAGCCAAAGCGCAATTGCTTGAGCTTGCCCCTAAGGTAAAAATAAAAAATACCTTAACAGGGCAATACCTTGCACCGCACAAAGGCCGAGGAATGGAATTTGCCGAAGTGCGACATTATCAGCAAGGTGACGACATTCGCTCTATTGATTGGCGAGTCACTGCGCGTACCGGCGAAACTCACACAAAGCTCTTTCAAGAAGAGAAAGAACGCCCTGTGTTTGTGTTTACTGATTTTTCAAACTCGATGCTGTTTGGCTCAAAGTTACTGTTAAAGTCGGTTCAAGCGGCGCATATAAGCGCCCTTGTTGCATGGTCGGCGTGTCAGCGCGGCGACAGAATTGGCGGCATTGTGTTTAATCAGCACTCTCATTTGGAGCTAAAACCCAGTGCTCGCGAAAAAGCAGTCCTTAAGCTTTGTCATAATTTATGCGACAACCACCTGCAAGCACTCAACAACATTGATAAAGCAGCCACTAACAACTTTAGTGATAACCTAAAGCGCCTTAATCATTTAGCAAAACCTGGCAGCTTAGTGTATTTAGTGTCTGATTTTAACGCTCTGGATGATGCCAGCTTTAAGCAACTCGAAATATTAAGCCGCCACTGCGAGCTTATTGGTTGCCATATAAGCGATCCGTTTGAGCATCAGTTACCTGCGTTTAAGCAAGCCGTTACCGTTAATGCAAATGGCCAAGACTTTGCCCTACCATTAATGGATAACAGCTTTAGAGAACGCTTTGCTAAAAATGCAGAACACGCATTTAGCACGCGCTTTAATCGCCTAACTAAATCGGGTCTTAACTTAATATCATTCAATGCAGCAACACCGCTTGAGCTGCAATTAGTGAGAAAATAACCATGCAAACCAATCCACTCGATGGCCTGCACGACATAATAGCGCCAAGCCAAGTTAATTGGTGGCCACTTGCCCCTGCTTGGTGGGTTATTATTGCACTGCTGTTTTTAGCACTGTGCGCAGCTATTTATATATTTTATAAAAAACATAAATTTAAAAAGCCTAAACGCTACGCAATACAATTGAGCCAAAGTGAGCAAAACCCTCAGCAACTGCATATTATTTTAAAACGTTTAGTGATTGAATATTACGACAAGCGCCTTGCTGCGCAATCAACCTCTAAATGGTGTACAACACTTAATACGCTTACTGGCTTAAGCTTTACAGAACAAGAAATACTAAGCTTGTATAACCCCAGCCAAAAAGATACAACCCTGTGCGAAAAATTTCGCCAAGGTATTAAACAATTTAAAATAAAGGAGTCAGTAAATGTTTGAATTTAGCTGGCCATGGTTATTTTTATTACTACCCTTACCTTTATTACTTTTACTATTAAAACCTGCTGCAAGTAATGCCAGTACGCGTTTACGTATACCCAGTTTTGCAAAGCACAATTTAACCAGCCAAAGTATTGAACCACACGCACAACGTTTAAATCCTTTCGAATGGATAATTTGGTTATTACTTGTTACTGCCGCTGCCAATCCAACATGGCTAGATGAGCCAATCTCATTGCCAAATGAGGGTCGCGATATAATGCTAGCTGTTGACTTATCAGGCTCAATGACCGAACAAGACATGGCTTACAACGGCCAATATGTTGACCGCCTTACCATGGTAAAAGCCGTACTCAGTGATTTTATAGAGCAGCGTCAAGGCGACAGGCTTGGGCTGATATTATTTGGCGACACCGCGTTTTTACAAACCCCGCTAACGCGCGACGTTAAAACAGTAAGTAAAATGCTCAGCGAAGCCCAAATTGGTCTAGTGGGACGCGCCACAGCTATTGGTGATGCATTGGGTCTTTCGGTAAAACGCTTTGCCAATAAAGATGAAAGTAACCGTATTGTGGTGCTATTAACCGACGGACAAAATACCGCTGGTAATTTAAACCCAGAAGATGCACTACTGCTAGCTCGCGAAGAAGGTATTAAAGTGTACACCATTGGTGTTGGCTCAGATAACCCACGTGGTTTTAGCCTCTTTAATATGGGCGGCTCTAGCGGCAGTAATTTAGATGAAAGCTTACTTAAAAAGATTGCCGAGCAAACTGGCGGATTATACTTTAGAGCCAAAGATGTAGCAGGCCTTCAACAAATTTACGCAGAGCTTGATAAGCTTGAACCTATTAGCGCTGATGAACAAACATTTCGCCCACAAAGCTCATTATTTTACTACCCATTACTTATCGCTATTTTACTTATTAGCTTAAAAGTAATGCTTAGTACACTGCGTGCATTAAAGGAGCCAAACTAATGGATTTTGAATTTATTCGCCCTGCTCTTTTATGGTTACTCATACCTGCTGTGGCATTATTTTTTATTGCCTTAATTAAGCATAAAAAAGCGACCAGTGAGCAGCTAATTGCACCACATTTAGCACAATTTATAATGAGCGAATCAAACACTAAAGCCAGCCAACCTCTTTGGCTTATTGCTTTGTTTTGCAGCCTTGGCATTTTATTTAGTGCAGGACCTAGTTTTGAGAAAAAACAAGTGCCCGTATTTCAAAGTAAAAGTGCCCGCGTAATTGTTATGGATATGTCGTACTCAATGTACAGCACCGATATTTTACCAAATCGTTTAATGCAATCACGCTTTAAAGCGCTTGATATGATTGAGCTGTTTAAAGAAGGCGATACCGCGCTTGTAGCCTACGCAGGCACGGCCTACATAATATCGCCGCTAACAAACGACGCCACAACACTTAGTAATTTAATTCCAAGCTTGAGCCCTGAAATAATGCCAGACAAAGGCTCAAACGTTTTAGCCGGTCTTGATATGGCCAAAGAGCTATTAACGCAAGCGGGTTATATTGATGGCGACATTATTTTAGTAACCGATGGTATTGACCAACAAGAACAAAGCGACGTGAGTAGCTTTACCAGTAACACCCAATATAGATTAAATATATATGGTGTAGGTACCGCTCAAGGCGCACCGATAAAATTACCTGAAGGTGGTTTTTTGAAAGACAGATACGGCCAAATTGTAGTCCCTACACTTAATGCAGCTCAGCTTAAAAATTTAGCATCAAGCAGTGGCGGTAAATTTGCGAGCTATCAGCCTAGTAATAACGACATAAATACATTTGCTCCAAGCGCGCAAAGCGAATTGTTAAAAGACGAAAAACAAAGCCATGCACTTTGGCGAATAGATGCCGGTATATACGGACTGTTACTGCTATTGCCATTTGGCTTGTATTTATTTAGACGCGCTGCCTTATTAGGTGCTTTTTTAGTATTTAGCTTTTTACCCCAGCAAAATGTGTATGCCGTAGAGCTCCCTACTCTTTTGCAAAATGCAGATCAACGTGCATTAGAGGCTTACAATAATAAAGAGTACGATGCAGCAACACAGGCTCAATCAAGTGAACTAAAAGGCGCTGCGCTTTACCAGCAAGGTAATTTTGATGCTGCACTTAATGAGTTTAGTAATGATAAGTCGGCTAGCGGTTTGTACAACTACGGTAATGCCCTTGCCAAAGCTGGCAAGCTTGAGGACGCAATTGAAGCCTACAAACAAGCCCAAACCTTACAAGACGACTTTACACAAGCAGCTGACAACCAAACTTTAGTTGAACAATTACTAAATCAACAAGAGCAACAAAACCAGCAAGATCAGCAAAGCGACGGCGACGACTCTCAAGACCAAGATAATAGCCAGAAAAAAGATGAGCAAAACCAAGGGCAAAATTCTGATGAGTCAAAACAGGATCAGCAACAAAATGGTGATAAAAGCGATTCTGAAAAAGGCGAAAACGAAAGTCAAAGCCCCAGCGATGAAAAATCTGATAAAGAATCAGATAAAGAGTCTGAACAATCAAAAGATCAACAAGGTGAGCCTGGAGAGCAATCAGACAAGCAAAATGAACCTGATATGCAAGCCCAGCCACAAAGTGAGCAAGGACAAAATAAAGACGCTGACCAACCTAAAGACGAGCAGCAACAAAGTAAGCCACAAGCAATGAGCGAGCAACCTGCTAGTGATGAGCAAAAGCAAAATGCTCAACAGCAGGCAATGCAAGCCCAAGCTAGCGAATTGACTAACGAAGAGAAAGAAAAAGCGCAACAGCTTAATCAACTACTTAGAAAAGTCCCGGACGATCCGGCTATTTTATTACGGAATAAAATGCAATTAGAAGCCCAAAAAAGACAATATAAACGTCGCCCTACAGGAGTCGAAAAATCATGGTAATGCGATTATTTTGCTGTTTATTGCTATTAAGTGCGATGCCTTCATGGGCTGCCACCAAGTTAGAAGCCAGCGTAGATAAAAACCCTGTTTTAGCAGGTGAATTTTTTATGCTTAATATATCCGTAGACGATACAGTTAAAGGCGAGCAACCTGACACCTCTGCACTGTTAAAAGACTTTGTAGTAGGCCCGACTAGCTTAAGCTCTCGTACCAACATTATTAATGGCAGCATTAATAAGCAAACTACGTGGTCGGTTAAATTAATGACCCGTGCTGAGGGCGAATACACGATTCCGGCATTTAGCGTTGCAGGGTTAACCTCACAGCCTATTAAATTAAAAGTAGCAAAACGCTCTGTTGATGCAGATAAAAATAACGAAATATTTTTAAAAACGTCACTATCGAGTAATTCATTGTTTGTGCAAGAAGCCGGCGTTTATACTATTAAGCTTTATCTTGCAAAAGAACTGCTTGATGGCAGTTTAAGCACACCAAGTATGGAAGACGCTCAGCTTACGCAATTGGGTAAGCAAGCAGAAGGCTATGAGCTAGTTGATGGTAAACGCTATCTTGTTATTACTCGCGAATATTTAATTCAGCCACAAAAAAGTGGTGCTTACACTATTGCAGGCCCCGCTTTTCAAGGACGAGTACAACAAAATTATCGTCAGTTAGAAGTATCGGCCCTTGGGGACGATCAGCAAGTAGAAATTAAACCAATTCCGAGTGACTACAAGGGCGCATGGTTACCAAGCGAGCTAGTTAGTCTTGATGAAGAATGGCAACCTAACGACAACACCGTAGAAGTAGGTACGCCTATAACACGTACTATTACACTTACCGCGCTTGGTGTTACAAAAGAGCAACTGCCTGAAATTACAATGCCTACTATTGATGGCATACGCAGCTACCCTGATAAAAAAGAAAATAACAATGCAGTACGTGACGGACGTGTTGTATCGCAGCAAACTGCATCGTATGCATTATTACCGCAAAAACCAGGTACTTACACTTTACCTGAAATACAGCTGCCTTGGTTTAATACTAAAATGAACCGTATTAGCGTAGCTACATTACCAAAGCGCACTATAACGGTAACGCCAAGTAGTACTGCACCTAATACCGCTGTGGCAAACCCACAATCAAACCCAAACAATTTACCTGCTATTGAAAATGTTTCGAATGAAGCGACAGGCACACAACGTATTGAAACTAAAAGTGATACTCCTCTTTGGTTAATAGTTGTTGCCGCTTTAGGGTATATTTTATGGATTGGTACTGTAATTTTTTATCTAGTTACCCGTTCTTCTAAAAATACGACTGAAAAAGTACAGATTAATAGTGGGCGTATTGTTCAGCCAAACTTAAATGAGCTTAAAGCTTTAGCTAAAACACAGGATGTGAAAGCTTTTTACAATGCACTAAATAGCTTTGCTATAAAAGTTACCCACAAAAATGTGGGCGCTATTGATGAGCTTTGTAGCCGCATAAATAGTAGTGAGCTAAATGGTTTTATTAACCAATTACAGGCGCAACTTTATAGCAATAAAGACGCAAACACGGATCTTAATGCTATTATTAAAATTATTGAGAATTATCAAACTCAAGCATTAAAATCGCAACAAGCTGTATTAAAAGATCTTTATGATTAATAACGACTATAAACAGGTCTTTTTTGCAAAAAATAATAATTTTTAATTAAAAAAGTGCTTATGCTTGGAAAGAAAAAATCAAACAATCAGGTCTTAATCGATATGGCAGAGAAACAAAAGCGTTATGAAGCCTTGGTCCACGTTTACAATAAAGAGCTTTATCGCTTTGCTTATTGGTTATGCCGTGATCCGCACATAGCAGATGATTTAGTACAAGAAACGTTTTTACGCGCTTGGCGTTCACTCGACTCTTTACTTGATCAAAAAGCAGCTAAACCCTGGCTGCTAACTATATTACGAAGAGAAAACGCACGCAGATTTGAGCGTAAACAGTTTGATTACAGTGATGTAGAAAACGATACGCTTGTTGATGAAACCAGCCATTCATTAGATGATGAAATGGAGCAAACGGTTATTCAACGCCAGATTGCACTGCTATCTGATGAATACCGAGAACCATTATTACTGCAAGTTGTAATGGGCTGCTCTGGTGAAGAGATTGCAGGCATACTTAATTTAAATAAAAACACGGTAATGACTCGTTTATACCGTGCCCGAAATCAACTTAAAGAGGCTTTAAGCCGTGATGATGAACAACTTAAAGGGGCATCAAAATAATGGATGAACTTGAGTTTCGTCGCCGCACTATTGCGCAGCCAAACGACATTGACAAGGAGCTCATGGAGTTTGCTAACAGTAACCCAGAGCGACAAAGTTTTATTAACGATATGAAAGATTTTGATAAGTATATTCAAGATGCTTTAGACATACCTGTGCCAGAAAATCTTGCAGACCGTATTCTTTTAAACACATCATTAAAAGAAAAAGCACTACAAGAAGAGCAAGCAACGGGAAAAAACGTGGTTGATGCCCGATCGCGTTTTAAGTTTGATCGAGTACATTTAGCGCTTGCCGCATCATTTTTTGTAGCAATGGGTGCATTCTTTTTTAGTACAGAGCAAAATATTGCGCACGAAGCAGGTGAACATGCACTAGCCCATGTGTACTACGAAATTAATGCGCTTGATAAAAAAGAGCCTATTAGCCTACAAAGCGTTAACGACAAGCTTGCAGTTCTAGGAGGTCATCTTGATGAACTTCCAGGTGCCGTAACGTACGCTATGTTTTGTGATTTTGAAGGCGAAAAAGGTCTGCACTTAATATTTGAGTCTGACTTTGGCCCAATGACTGTATTTATAGTGCCTTCTGAAAATAAATCATTTGGTTTTGGCGATGATAATTTCAAAGACGAGCGCTTTGAAGGTCATATTAATCGTGGTCCACAAGCAGATACTATTTTAGTGGCAAGTGTTGGCGCACCTCTAAATACTTATAACGAACGCGTTACAGGCGCTATTCGTTGGTTATAATTTTTACGTAATTAAAAAACCGCTTAATATTTATTAAGCGGTTTTTTTGTGTCTATTAAATAGATTAAATTACACTCAAACCATCTGATTTTAAAAGTAATTATTTATATTTCCCCTTAAAGTAAATTATAATCGCGGCTCGATTAAAATTAAGGGTTTTCATGAGGAACATCATCGTTATTTTTTCACTATTAGCATTGTTATGTACTGCTAGTTTTGATGCACATGCACGTAAAAAGTTTGGTAGCAGCAAACGCGGAAAAACGCCTGCAACACAACAAACCACACAAAATAAACAATCAGATGTACCTGCATCAACAGCACCTAAAGCTAAATCAAATAAAAAAGGGATTATGGCTGGCGTGTTGGGTGGTCTTTTAGCGGGTGGCTTAATTGCAGCAATGTTAGGCGACGATTTTGAAGGTTTTCAGCTATTGGAAATGATTTTATTAGCTGGCGGACTCTTTATTTTATTTAAGCTAGTAACAGGCTTTTTACGTGTTAATCGTGCTCCACAACTTGCAAATGCCAGTGTTGGTACAAATGCTCAGCAAAATGCTTTTAAACAAGCACCAATCGAGCAGCCAATGAGTACAGGCTTTGCAAGCAATGCACCACAAGGTGAAAGTGTACCTTTTAACTTACCGCCTAACTTTGACGTTAATGGTTTTTTACAAGGTGCCCGTAGTCATTACCATACGCTGCAAACTGCATGGAATAATGCTGATTACACCACAATGGCTGAATACTTGAGCTCTGAACTTGTTGCCGAATTTAAAACAGAGCGTGAAGCGATACAAAACGTAGACACTGAAGTAATGTTTATTGATGCCGAACTTGTGCGTGCAGATACAAACGCGCAATCGTGGCAGGTTAGTGTTCGCTTTAAAGGTAAGTATCGTGATTTAGGCGATAAAAAAGAAGAACCTATTTTAGAAATTTGGCACTTAGAGCGTCTAATTTCAGATGATGCCCCATGGCTAATAGTGGGTGTTGAAGATTTAATTGATACTCAATAGCTTTTATTGTTTAAAACACCGCGCTTTTTAGCGCGGTATTTTTTTTATTTAAAAAACGATTGATTTACCGCGCCCTGATGCTTCAGAAGCGGCATCTAATTGACCCTCTTTATTAATAATAACGTGTAAGTCACCAAAGTGATTTTCATCGATGGTGTAACCCATTTTTGTAAGTTCTGCTTTTACGCTATCAGTTAAACCTTTATGGGATCTAATTATATTTTTAGGCCATAGTTGGTGATGAAAACGGGGGCTATTTACAACCTGCTCTGCACTCATATCAAACTCTACCGCATTTAAAATAGATTCGTACACAGAGCTAATAATAGTTGTACCACCAGGCGAGCCTGTCACCATTTTAACAGTGTTGTCTTTAAGTAGTATTGTAGGCGTCATAGAACTCAACATACGCTTGTGTGGCTGTATTTCATTAGCTTTACCACCTATTGCACCAAATACATTCATAACGCCTGGTTTGGCGCTAAAGTCGTCCATTTCATCATTTAAAATAAATCCCGCACCTTCAACAACAACACCACTACCAAACCCTAGGTTTATTGTGGTGGTATTTGCTACAGCGTTACCCATTTTATCAACAATTGAAAAGTGCGTAGTTTGCTCACTTTCTTTAAGGCCCGGTTTAATATTTTCGGTAGTAGAGATAGCGGTTAGCGAAATGCCATTACTGCGCTCTTTGAGGTAGTTAATATTAGTTAACGCGTTTACTGGCACATCAAAAAAATCAGGATCGCCTAAATACTCTGCTCTATCTGCAAATACGCGTTTACCTATTTCAGAGAGTAAATGAACATATTGCATGGAGTTATGAACTAAGCCTGCATCAGGCTTTTGTAGCTCATACATTTTAAGCCACTGTAAAATAGCAATACCACCTGAACTCGGCGGTGGTGAAGTAAGCACTTCATAACCATTCCAACTTGCTTTAATGGGCGTGCGCGATTTAGCGGTATAATTTTTTAAATCATCTTGATTAATAATACCGCCGTGCTGGTGCATAAACTTAGCAATAATATTTGCGGTTTCGCCTTTATAAAATCCATCTTGACCGTTATCACGAATACGCTTTAGGGTTGCTGCCAACTCTGGTTGTTTAAATACTTTATTGGCTTTTACATCAGCAAAATATTTTTCAAAGTTTACATTTATTTTTTGATCTTTTAGATGCGCTATATAGTGGCTAACACCCTGTGCCAACTTAGACGGAACAACAAAGCCTTGCTCCGCTAAAGTTACGGCAGGCTGTACGAGTGCTTCCCACTTTAAACTGCCATGCTTTTGATGAGCAAGCCACATACCCGCTACACTGCCCGGTACACCGCTTGCATGAATGCCATATATTGATTTGTTAGGGACAACATTGCCTTGCTCATCTAAATACATATCGCGATGAGCGGCTGTTGGGGCTGTTTCGCGATAATCTATAAAATCGCCTTTGCCATCTTTTTGAATAAGCATAAATCCCCCGCCGCCAATATTTCCGGCTTCAGGAAGCGTTACCGCAAGTACAAATTGTGCAGTAATAGCCGCATCAACAGCATTACCACCTTGCTGTAATATACTTTTAGCAGCATCGGCACTGAACGAGTCAGGCATAGCTACTGCGCTTTGCGTTAAAGGCTGCGCCAAAACACTAAATACACTGAACTGTAAAACCAGTACACTTTTGACGATTAATTTACGTGGTGAAAAAAACAATCCCATACAACATCCTTAATTTATTATTTTTAGTTACTCATTCATATTAATGCACGTCACTTAAGAGTAGGTCAATCTTTATACTGTTGATATTTAATCATCTTTAAACGTTTTTTGAATAAAGTACTGCCGGTAAGTCGCCTTGCTCATCTGTATGCGTATAATTTTTTATAAATTGCAGGCCTAGTTTTTTCATTATTTTTATAGAAGCCGTATTACCTTTTAATGCCGTTGCACTTATCGCCTTAACGTCATCTTGCTTAATAAGTTCATCACACAATGCTAAAGCCGCCTCGGTTGCATAACCATGCCCCCAACTCGCTTGCTTAAAGCGCCAACCTATTTCAATATCGCTGTAATTTGGTGCATCATTAAAAAAATCCATTGGTCTTATTAATACCCAACCAATAAATGTATTGGTGTGCTTTATAGTAAGACTCCAGAGCCCCCAGCCTTTTAGCTCATTTCGATACGCGAGCATACGAGGCACTCCCTCATTTTTTATTTGATCTAAAGTGGTAGGTACACCTCGCGTTAAAAATTGCATTACGGCAGGGTCTTGATCAAGTTCAAACAATTGAGGCCAATCGTGCTCATTCATTAATTTAAAGTTTAATCGTTTTGTTACGGGAGCGTTCATTTTCATTATTGTATAGTCTGCCTCGAATTAATTATCAGTCTCTAAAGGAGATAGCACATGAATAAATTAGCAGGTTTAGCTTTATTAGGCACTTTAATTACATTAACTGGTTGTGAAGATGCCAACGAAGTAAAAGAAGATGCAAAAGATAAAAGCGCACAAATGCAAGAAAAGCTTGGTGATGCATGGAACGACGTTAAAGAGACAACAAACGATCTTAAAAATGACGAGTCTTTAAACGAGCTATTAGAGCAAAGTAAAACAATGGGCTTAGACATGTACGACGACGGCAAAGAGATTGCTGTTGATGCATGGATTAAAAGCAAAGAAACTGCTGGTGAGTTAACTGAAAAAACTAAGCAGAAAGCGCAAGAAATTGCTGACGAAATTGAGCAAGCGCGTAAAGAACATAACGAAGGTTAATTTAACTTTCGATAATAAAAAAGGAAAGCCTCGGCTTTCCTTTTTTGTTTTAAGCTATTTAGCCCAAATATGTGTTTACATATTTAAAGCTTATAAACTTAAATTAACCTTTGTATTTACTCATAACTAAAGTCGCGTTTGTGCCACCAAAGCCAAAGCTATTAGACATTACAGTATTTAACTCAACGTCACGACGTTCAGTAATAATATCTAAACCTGCCGCTTGCTCATCTAGCTCATCAATATTAATTGAAGGCGCTACAAAGCTATGCTCTAGCATTAATAAAGAGAAAATAGCTTCGTGAACACCTGCAGCACCTAATGCATGACCTGTCATTGCTTTAGTTGCGCTGATCATTGGTGATTTACCACCAAACACTTCTTGAATTGCACCTAACTCTTTAACGTCGCCTACCGGTGTAGATGTACCATGTGTGTTTAAGTAATCAATACTGTCTACATCTTGCATAGCTTGGCGCATACAACGTGCAGCACCTTCGCCAGATGGAGCAACCATGTCGTAGCCATCTGATGTTGCACCGTAGCCAACAATTTCGCCATAGATATGTGCGCCACGAGCAAGTGCGTGTTCAAGTTCTTCAACTACAACAATACCGCCACCGCCAGATATAACAAAACCATCGCGGTTTGCATCGTATGTACGAGATGCTTTTTCTGGTGTTTCGTTGTACTTGGTAGAAAGTGCGCCCATAGCGTCAAATTCCATTGCCAATGTCCAGTGTAGTTCTTCACCGCCACCAGCAAAAACAACATCTTGCTTACCTAATTGAATTTGTTCAACTGCATTACCAATACAATGCGCAGATGTTGCACATGCAGAGCTAATTGAGTAGTTAACACCTTTAATTTTAAAGGGTGTTGCTAAACAAGCAGATGTAGTGCTCGCCATAGTACGTGGAACCATATAAGGCCCTACGCGTTTTACGCCTTTTTCACGTAAAATATCAGCTGCTTCTACTTGCCACTTAGACGAACCACCGCCAGAGCCAACAATAATACCCGTGCGCTCATTTGATACTTGGTCGTCAGTCAAACCTGAGTCTTCAATTGCTTGAGTCATCGAAATATAAGAGTAAGCAGCAGCATCACCCATAAAGCGCATTGCTTTGCGGTCAACATGTGCTTTAACGTCAATATCAATTTTACCCGATACGTTACTACGTAACTTATAATCGGCAAATTCTTGGTTAAAAGCGATACCGCTTTTGCCCGTTTTTAACGATTCTAATACTTCTTCTTTGTTGTTACCGATACTTGATACAACACCGATACCTGTAATTACAGCTCTTCTCATGGGTAATTCCCTTAGCTTAATACTTAATTGCATTCTATTTTACGCGAATTTAATCACCTAAGTGGTCAGCTTTCTAGCGTACACTTGTACTCTGAACTGCTAGCATATAAATAACGCCAGACTATTTCAAAGAAAACCCGTAAAATAATTAAAAAATATATCCATAAATTTAAAAAATCATGATTAAAAACGCACATAGTCACTTTAATAATTTAGGTAAACCTTTGACTAATGACTCCGGTGATATTTATTTTTCTAATGTCGATGGCTTAGCTCAATCGCATTATGTGTTCTATGAGCAAAATAATATAGATGCACGATTACAAAATCATGACCAAGCACATTTTGTTATTGCCGAGACCGGCTTTGGCACAGGTTTAAACTTTTTAAATACATGGCAACGCTTTACTGACCACCTTAAGCGGATGCAAGTTCAAAATGAATGTGAAAAAAGTGTAAAACGCTTACACTTTATTTCGTTTGAAAAACACCCTTTAACCGTGAACGACTTAAAACAAGCATTAACCGCTTGGCCTACTTTAAGTCATTTAAGCGAGCAATTAGCAGCAAACTACCCTATTAACTTAGAGGGGTGCCACCGGCTCGAATTTAATAATGGCACTGTTGTTCTCGATTTATATTTTGGGGATGCTTTAGAATCCATACAGGCAATGAGCTACCCGCAAACAGGAATTGTTGATGCCTGGTATTTAAATGGGCTTGAGCC
Organism: Pseudoalteromonas sp. SWN29; assembly: GCF_015864465.1. Classification (NCBI taxonomy): domain Bacteria; kingdom Pseudomonadati; phylum Pseudomonadota; class Gammaproteobacteria; order Alteromonadales; family Pseudoalteromonadaceae; genus Pseudoalteromonas; species Pseudoalteromonas sp. SWN29. The sequence continues at coordinate 20,599 of NZ_JADYXE010000027.1, read as the reverse complement.
AAGTAAAAATCCTGATATGTGGCAGCAAAGTTTATTTAACTCCATGGCTGATATAACAAGAGCTAATGCAACCTTATCGACTTTTACTGCCGCTGACTTTGTTCAACGAGGATTAATAGAAGCTGGCTTTAGTGCTGAAAAAGCCAAAAATTTTAATCAAAAAGAAAATATGCTTATTGGCCAACTTAAACAGACTAATAACGCTCAATCAACCCCCGCTTATTTCAATCAAGATAGCAGCGCATTAAAAAACGTAGCTGTAATAGGTGGCGGTATTGCCAGTAGCTGTATTTTATATAGCTTGGCAAAACGTGGCATAACAAGCCAATTATTCTGCCAAGATGAAAAGCCCGCTATGGGTGCATCGCATAATGTGCAAGGCGCTATTTACCCTCACCTACAAGCTAAAAACTCGCCGCACAGCGAATTGTTTGCACATAGTTTTTTATACGCCAAACGCCTATATAACAATTTACTTAGCAGCGGTTTTAATTTTGATTACGATTGGTGCGGCGTATTACAACACGCAGTAAAAAAACCTCTCGCTGATAAGCACGAAAACTTAGCACAAAAGCAACTGTGGCCAACCCAGCTAATGCGTAACGTAACCGCAGAGCAAGGCGATGAAATAGCCGGCGTAACGACAGGTTATTCAGGCGTGTTTTTTGAACAAGGCGGCTGGGTTAACCCGCCACAATTAGTAAACGCTATGCTAAGCGCTGCAAATAGCATAAGCCCATTTAAAAGCCTATTTAACTGCAATATAAAGCAGCTTAAAAAAACTGATAGCGGTTGGTTTTTATTAACGAATAATGAGCTGTTAGGCCCTTTTAGCGATGTAATTATTTGTGCAGGCGAGCACAGCGATGCATTTGAGCAAACAAAAGCGCTGCCAATAGTAGGCGTTCGCGGTCAGGTTTCACATATTGAGGCAAGTGAGCAATCACGCAAACTTAAAACAGTGCTATGCCATAAAGGGTATTTTACACCGGCTTATTTAGATCATCACTGTATGGGTGCCACATTTGAAAAAAACACTAAAAGCCGCCAGGTTACAGCGCTCGACAACCAATTAAACCAAGAGCAACTACTTAGCTTTTATCAGCAAAGTGAATTTGCCTCCACTCTTGGCAATATAACCTCGGCAAAAGCGGCTGTTCGCTGCACATTTATAGATCACCTACCAATGGCAGGGCAATGGTGCGAGCAAAGTGATTACACTATGGCTTTTGCTAATCTACGTTTAGGTAAACGCTATCGGTACGAGCAACTTAATAAACCACAACAAGGCCTGCATATCTTTACCGGTTTTGGTGCTCGCGCGTTGTGTAGCGCACCGCTAAGTGCAGACCACCTCGTAAGTTGTTTAAATAACGAACCCCGCCCATTAAGCGAACGTGTAAGCCAAGCGATTCATCCTGCACGATTTATAGTGCGAGACTTAATTCGTAATAAAATTTAAATGACATTGGTGCTTATTCAGGTAAAATAAGTACCAATAAAAGGAATTTATTACTCAAAGGACTCTAATGAAAACTTTAGCATGTTTAATCATATTGCTATGCACTCTATCGTTTAACGTACTCAGCCAAAACGTCACTGAAATCCCACTTCCTGAAGAGTTTGTTACAACGATGGACGTAGCAAGCGAATACCCAATGGTACGTACTGGTTATTTAACCGATTCAATTTCTGATATCACTCGCTTTTATCAGCAAAAATTAGGTGAACCTTTAAAAACAAATGGCAATAGTACATATCGCACTTTGTTTTATAATTACCAAGAACGTAAAGTCCGTATTAGTCTATACCGCCGTAGTTATGTGACCGAAGTGAGTATAATGGTTGAATAAAAAGGTTTAAAAAAATACACCAAAAGCAGCTGATTTTAATACTCAGTTAAGCATCGCACTTTAATTAAAGTATTTTTTGAAATTAGCTCATTTAAACTCTTTTTTACCCTTTAAAAATAATCCCCTACCCCAAGGTCTGTTTGTAAGCACATTACTTTTACTATTTATTGGAAGGAGTTAATTATGAGTAAGACCCTAATTATTGGCGCAAGCGGACAAATAGGTAAAATGACAACTGAGCTACTTTTAGAAAATGAGCAAAATGTTGTGGCATTAGTGCGCGACAAAAATAAGTTAAGCGATTTAAACAGCTCTTTTTTAACTATTGTTGAGCAAGATCTTGAAGGCGATTTTGGCGATGCAATGAAAGGCTGTGACCAAGTAATTTTTGCTGCTGGTTCTGGTGGAAGTACAGGCGATGATAAAACTGTACTCATTGATTTATGGGCTGCAACAAAAGCAGCTACATTTGCAAAAGAGCACGGCGTTAATCACTTTATTATGGTCAGTTCAATTGGTGCAGACGATCCAGATTCGATTCAAGGTGATTTAAAACCTTACTTAGTAGCAAAACACATGGCCGACGAGCACTTAATAAATAGTGGCTTAAATTACACTATTGTTCGCCCAGGTACATTGACTGACGAAAGCGCATCAATGCAAGTAACAACGCAGCGACCAAGTGACCGCTCAAAAGCTAAAATTAGCCGCGAAAACGTAGCCAATGCTTTATTACATATTGCGACTAACTCATTTATTAGCAATCGAATTTTTGAGTTATTTGATGGCGACAAGCCAATTAAAGCCGCTGTTAAATAAGCTTTAATACCAATTTAATTAAACATATGAACAATTATTACAAAGAATATGTAATTCATCGATAAGGCAAAAAATTACAGTATAGTCGCTCTATATCAGTAACTTTTTGGCGCAATGAATTATTTAATCCGCTTAAATAATTTATGTTTAATAAAATTAAATTTACTCCACTAAGCAAATTAGTGGAGTAATATTTTTATACCTTGCCAACCAAGTTGTAGCGTTAATAACGTTAAAACTATCCTAAAAATATGCTTAAATTTATCCCCAGACATCCTTTTAAGTAATTTAATTCCGAACCAAGTTCCTACTGCGCCACTTATTACCATGGCAATTACAAGCGGTATCCATTGCCAAAAACTAAAGCCAACAGCGCCATAAATTATCGCTTTTAATAAATGCTGCACACTCATAATGCTCGAAAACGTTGCCGTAAATTTTAACTTTTCATAGTTATTTATATATAAACAGCTACCAACTAATGGGCCACTTGCCCCCACAAACATAGAAATAAAAGTAGTAATGCAACCCGCGACCATACGCCACACCTTAGAGGTTAATTTTATAGGTGGCGTTTTACCCCACAGTAAATAAATAACAAAAATAGCGACCACGAACTTCATTGCATCAAGCGATATATCATTAATTACAAAACTAGATAACCCCGCCCCTACTAAGCCGCCTAACGCAAAATATACAAACATGCTTTTATCAATATGCTTAAAGCTGAGTAAAAACCTATTTGCATTAGAGCCAAGCTGTACTAAACCATGCACAGGCACAACAACTGCCATTGGCATAAACGACGCCATAACAACAAGCAGCATTAATCCGCCACCAGCACCAAATGCAGCAGATATAAAAGAAGTAAAGCCAGCGGTGATCATTAACAATAAAAACAAAAATAAAGACATGCTGTCAGGAAATAAAAAATCCATAAAACTCCACTGCCTATTTAAGTACTTTCAAGTCGCAGTATTTAATAGTAAAAAAGGTACTAAACACATTTATAGCAACTTTATCAGCCTCTATCTCGTGCTATGTACTATGTTGCGTTGTTTTTGCACTTTGTTTGCACATTTAACAAATATTATACATTCAACTTCATTACCGGATATTTTTGATGAGAAGAATTAACACACCAATTTTGACACCGCTTGCAGTGTGTATACTTGCACTGGGTTTAGCTGCCTGTAACGGTAGCGATGCTGAAAGTACCGTCGTAACTGAAACAACCACCGATGAGGGAACTACAACAGATACTTCAACCGATTTTGTTGTAGAAGTCGACCCTTTTAACTTTGAAAGCGATGCGCTCATTTCATCAATTACCACTCAAACATGTACGCTAAGTAATGGCGATGAAGCCTCATGCTACAAAATTGATATTGCCGGTGCGCCTTCAAATTACGAGATTGGTGTATTTTGCCCTCAAAATATCACCTCAACAGCTGACGAAGCCGGTATTTGGTTTGACGGCACCGGTGAGGTTTACGATATAACCGGAGACTTTATTTTAAATCTACCTACATTATATAACGATAGTCATTGGCAGCTATACGACGAAGGTACAGGCCTTGTAAATGTAACCGACACACAAGAATCGTGTGATGGCGCTGCACGTCCAAACGTAGAAGAACAATACCAAAACCACTGCGTAGAATGCTCTATTGATTATGTTGATGGCGGTATATCAGAATCATTTTTAATTCCAATAACGCCTGTTGCAACCACTCAAAATAGCAGTATTGGTAACGCCAATGTAGGTGTTGCTCTCAATGGTGTTGTACTTGCTGCACCCGCGCCTGTTGAGGCTATTTTAGGCGCATACACTATTGCAGCCTTTGATGATTGCGCTGGCCATATTAACTTAGTAGCAGGTTATCACTACCACGGTGAAGCAGGTTGTAGCCAAACACAAATTCAATCAGACGGTCATGCCGCCATGATGGGTTATGCACTCGATGGATTTGGTATATTTGGCATGCTTAACGAAGATGGATTAGAACCCACTGATTTAGACGAATGTAGAGGCCACACCGACGATACACGCGGATACCACTACCATGCAGCCGATGTATCTGAAAACATGTTTATTGGTTGTTTTAAAGGTGCTACCGCAAGATAACTCGCATTCTGGCCAAACAATTAACTGAGATACTAATGAAAATATTTAACGTGATAAAAGCACTAACCACTGGCTTTTTAATTGCTGCCTCATGCTCAGCGCTAAGTCATGCAGGCCACGGCTCAAATGCGCCTTGGGAAGCATGTGAAGCAAAAGCCATTAATGAAGATTGCAGCTACACAAGCCATGATAGAAAAGCGACAGGCACATGCCAAGCAATGAACAAAGTACTTATGTGCGTTCGAAATAAACCACTTGAAACATTAATAGACAAAGCAACCCAACCAGCAAGTGATCAAAAGCAATCTGTAAAATCACTCGCTAAACGATAAAGTAACAGCTACACGCCAAAGCCTTAACGCTGTTTGTTAAGGCTTTTTTAATCGCAAATCATTAGAAAGCATACCCTTTATCTGTTAAGTTAGCTTTGTGTATCAAATAATAAAAATAAAATTCCAAAAATGGAATTACACAAGCAAGGTACTAACGTGAGCGCTACATTTAAAATTGTTTTTAATGGTCAGTTATATCAAAATACTGACCTTACCTCTGCCCAAGAACAACTCAGCCAACTTCTTAATATTCCTCATAATATTGTTGTTCAGTTATTTGATGGAAAAGCTTACGCTTTAAAAAAAGACTTATCGAGTATTGATGCTGTTAAAACAGAATCCTCACTTAAAAAGCTAGGTTTGATTACTAAAGTAGAACCTCAACTCATTACTGTAATCTCTCAATCTCAAAATAATCAAATAGCACTCACTGAGCACAGTAAAAATACAGATAAACACATTAGTGAAAGTACTAACGACAAAAGTATCTCAATACAAAATGAACGCCTAGATACAGACGAAGCCCCAAATACAGCTGCAGCTATTAAGCAAAGTTATAATAAATATAAACTACTGCGTAACACTTTAAAAAGCGCATTGTACTTTTGCTATTGCGCACTTTGTATTATTACCTTAGTAGGCGTAGTGATCAGTGTTAATGCACTTAAAAACAACTTTGGCACTCTAAATAACACAACTACAAATAACACAACTACAAACAACTTAAGTTACCAAAACTATAAACAATATTTGATTGATCAAAATAGCCTAAATCAACCAACACAAAAAGTAACAAACGAGCGAACAGCTAACCCTACACAGCAAAAAAGTAATGAATACTTTAGTCGCTTTTCATCGCTAATAAATAGCTACGCGCAAAGTACAGGACAAGCTGATATAAAAACGATGGGGGGTGACAAATTACAACAGCACCTACAAGAAATAGACGACCTAGGCCCTAAAAATGAATTTTGGCAGCAACTGATACAACTTTCAAAAAGCTTAGATAACGATAAGCACGCAATAGGGATGCTAAACAATACTGATCCCGCCAAAGTACAATGGATAAACGCGGTAGATTGGATCAGCCAAAGCTATATTAGGCAACATCAAAACTCGCAAACTACAAACAACTCTCCTGTCACCACCGATGAGCCAAGTAACCCCATACTTAACCTAACGTTGTTAATAAGTATGCTGTCGTTATTTAGCCTGTTTGTGATTGCAATAAAAATGAAGCTACGCGCTATAAGACATTCTTAAACTTTATTTTATAAATTCCATAAAAAAACCCGCAAATTTGGATTAACAAATTTGCGGGTTTCTTATGGTTTTCGAATAACGAGTTCAAAAACCTTTATTGGTGGAGCTGGGGGGATTTGAACCCCCGTCCGAAAAGCCTCGACCGTCGGTACTACATGTTTAGTATTGTCATTTAATTAACCTTTAAGTCCCGGACAAACACGGTAAATAAAGGCGAGGCCGCTTAGTTTTAGCGCTTCAACCCCGGCCAGGGTTTCCGTCGCGATCAGGTGTTAGGGTGACACTCCAAAATCCAGTCCACAAGAATACATGGAAGGAGCGCTAGCCAGCCTAAGCTGCTAGAGAGTAGTTATCGTCGTTTGCGATTACTTTAGGTTGCGGCTGTTTAACGAGGCAAACCGCACCTCGACATGCACCTTGGGCTTCTTGAATTCCGTCGAATCCTAATCAGCCCCTGAATTAGTAACTCAATTCAGAGCGTGCAAACAGTATAACTGAGTAAAGTACTGATACTCAAGGCCTAGTAACGCTTTATTTTAATTGCATGTGCCAATCGCGCATTAAGTAACCAAAATTTAGTTTGTGCAAGCCTATATAAACATTTACTTAACAATGTGTTTAACCTGTGTTCAAATGAGGAGTTAAGGTTTTTGCTATTTCTAAACCTTTAGTTGTAAAAAATAAAAATAATAACAGGCATAGAGTAGGGAATTAATAAATGTCGGTTTTTTCATTTGATAAAAGTACAGGGTTTGTCTCTTTAGAAAGTCACCCTATTGATAGTGGTTTTCCTGTTACAAGTACTCAGCTAACGCAAATGCTAGAGCAATCTGAGTTTAGTGAGTACGAAGCTGTCATTGCCAATATTGGAAAGCTTTTTGCGCCAACTAAAAATTATCAGGAAGTATCGCTTGTCGTTGCTAGAGCTGTAGGTGCGTCGCTTATCATTAATATTGATGAAAAAAACATGGTCGCAGAAGCAACATTAACTACCGCTAAAGGTGGCGCACTTTTGTCTATGGAAGGCGCGCAAAAAGCACTTGCTGATGCAGGTGTTAAAAAAGGAATAAGTCCTCGTGCGCTTGATACCTTTTTGGGCCAGCAGTTTGAGCAACCAGCAGGAAGCTCTTACAGTGCCATAATTGCACATGGGCGCAATCCAAAAGAAGGCAGCGATGCCAAATTTGTACGTTTATGCTCAACAGCTCAAGACCGAGTACTTAGCCCACAAGCTAAAGAAGGCGGTAAGGTTGATATGAAAAACCTTGGCGCTATTATCACCGTAAAACCTGGCACTCCCTTAATGCAGCGTATTGCAGCTACACCTGGAGAAGAAGGCTATACGGTATTTGGCGATTCAATTAGTGCAAAACCAGGTAAAGATCACCAACTCCAGCCTTTCGAAGGTACAAAAGTAGATCCTAATAATCCTAATATGCTTATTGCCGACTGCAAAGGTGTGCCCGTTGCCCTACCACGTGGTATGCGTGTAGATGACGTTTTATGCTTTGATAACGTAGATGTAAGTACAGGCCATGTTGATTTTGATGGTAGCGTAATTATTACTGGTGATATTAAAGACGGCATGCGTGTAAAAGCCAACGGTGATATTACGGTACTTGGTTTTGTAGAATCAGGAACTGTTGAAAGTAAAAGTGCGGTAACCATAATGCTTGGCGCAATTGGCCGAAAACGTGAAGGCGAGGAAGCATTTACGTGCTGTATAACCGCTCAGCGAACTATTTCGATTGGTTATGCCCAGTACTGCAACATTAAAACCGAACAAGATTTATTTATTGAACGCCAAGCTCTGCATTGTGATTTAAGTGCTAGGCGATTAATACGTGTAGGCAAAGCAAATAATCCGCGAGGTAAAATTATTGGCGGTAATATTTTAGATGCTATGCGTATTGAAACAGGTGAATTAGGCGCGCCAGCCGGTACTAAAACGCGTGTGTTTTTAGCGCAGCTTTGGTTTGAGCTTCGTCAAAAGCAAGCTCAAATAACCGATTTTGAAAAAGTACTTGCAACCAAAGTAGCGGCTTTACAACAAGCTCGTGAAAAAGCGAGTAAAATTGCGGGGGCTGCTCAGCGTCAGCAATTTATGAATAAAATAACTGAAAATGAACAACATATAAAAATACGCTCTGCCCATATTCATCGTCAAAAACTACTTATTAAGCAAAAAATAGTGCAATTACTTGCCAGTAGTCGTTTAACAGTAAACGAGCTAATGCACCCTGGTGTGGAGCTTAAAATAGCGAAAGATTCTAAACAATTTTCGCGTATTTACCCGCCCCATTTAGTTAAGCTAACTGAGGGTAAAATTACTCAGACGTTTTAGCGTCTTCGTCATTTTTTGTTTCAGTTTCAACTTCGGCACCAGTTTCGGCGTCAGCGTCGCAATCGTCGGTTGGGGCTAATGGCCAACCACCTAATTGCTGCCAGCGGTTTACTATTAAGCAATAAAGCTCAGCTGTACGTTCTGTGTCGTAAAGCGCTGAGTGCGCTTGGCTGTTATCAAACTCGATACCAGCCGCTCTACATGCTTTTGCTAATACAGTTTGCCCTAACGCTAAACCCGCTAAAGATGTTGTATCGAAGCTTACGAAGGGATGAAATGGCGTACGCTTAATGTTATTACGCTCTATTGCTGCATTTAAAAAGCCATGATCGAATGCGGCATTATGCGCCACAATAACTGAGCGTTGACACCCAGCGGCCTTTTGAGCTTTACGTACTACTTTACATATTTCTTTAATTACTTCATCTTCAGGTACTGCGCCACGTAATGGTGAAAATGGGTCTATACCATTAAAGTCGATAGCGGCTTGTTCTATATTAGCGCCTTCGAATGGCTGAACATGAAAATGAACAGTATGATCTATGCTGAGCAATCCTTCGTCATCCATTTTTAAAACAGAGGCTGCTATTTCTAGTAAGGCATCTGTTTCTTTGTTAAAACCTGCAGTTTCAACATCAATAACAACAGGAAAAAATCCACGAAAGCGTTTTGCGAAAGGTGTTTGCTCAATATTTGCCATAGTTTTCTTTGTTTATACGTGTAAGCTGACTATTATGTCAAAATTGATGCCCCCTAGGCTAGGGGATTTAAGTATTTATTGCTTTAAAATTGTAGGCACATAACTTGCTTTAACTTATAAGTTAGTTACGTAGAGAACAAACTAATCATTGCAGTCATAAATTTGCCAAATTATTGGCATTCCCGGATAGCTGGAGAGCACCATGAAGTATAAGTTGTTATTTATTAGCCTTAGTATAAGTGCAGTGCTTTGTGGTACTCACTCGCAAGCTGCTATGCGCCAATACACAGCAACCCAAGACAACTCCAACTGGGAAGTCGTTAAAACAACGCGCTTACAATGCCAATTAAATCATGAGGTTCCTTATTACGGCGAAGCTATTTTTAAAGCTTCAGCAAGTAAAAATAAAAACTTAACGTTTAATTTAGATATGGTTGTACGCCCAGATAACTACGCAATTGCAGGCTTAAAAGCAGTGCCACCAACATGGCGCGCAGGATTGCCTGCACGCGATATTGCAAACATGAAATTACTTAAAAAGTTTGATGGCGAGCTAGGCAATAAAACCGCATGGGAAATGCTTACCGAGCTTGAAAAAGGCTACTACCCTACTTTTTATTATCAAGACTGGCAAAACAGTGCCGATAAAATTGCCGTTGGTATATCGAGCGTAAACTTTAAACAAGCTTACTGGGCTTTTTTACAATGCCGTGATGAGCTACTCCCTTACAGCTTTGAAGATATTTCGTTTACTGTAATGAACTATCAATCTAACAGCAGTAAATTAACTAAATCCTCGCAACAACGTCTTGATAAGATTGCTGAGTATTTAAAAAATGATGCAAGCATAGAGTCCATTAGTATTGACTCATACACCGATAGTTATGGCGGGCGCTGGAATAACTTAGATTTATCGCGCAAGCGCGCCAAAACTATAAAAGATTATATGGTGAGCTTAGGTGTTGATGAAGGCAAAGTACAAACAACCGGTTTCGGTGAAAAACGCTTTGTTGATAATAACGATAACATTTTAAGCCGAGACAAAAACCGTCGTTTAATTATTCAAATAGAAAAGATGTAGTAAAGCTAATTTTCGCTTACTTTCTTTCGCTTTAAAACTTATCACTAAATTGAAAAAATGTAGTAAAGCTAATTTATGTTTACTTTTTTTCGCTTTAAAAACTTATCACCAAATTGAAAAAAGCCCAGACTAATTAAAATAATAACCGCACCAATTATTAACTCTTGGCTTAGTGACTCATTGTTTAGCCAAGCTCCCAAACCTAGCGCAAAGCTAGGAGTTATAAGAGTAGTAAGTGATACCGTACTCGCATTAAGGTTTTGCAGTACATGAAAATACGCCAAAGCCCCTACTAAAGATCCAAATATTCCTAGATAACCAATAGCCCACAATGATTTTGCACTCCAGTTTTGTATATGCAATTCACCGTCTAATAACCACCACGCAATAAAAAAGAGTGGGGTTACAAAAACCAATGCGCCAAATGTTGTGGCCATTGGATGAATCGCAATTTTTACGCGCTTGATCATCACACCACTTAAACTAAAAAAGCAGACCGCCATAAACACATAAAGTAACCCGAGCCCTTGAGTTTGCGAGTTTTGTACTTGGTTATAACTAACAAAATATAAGCCAATTAAGGCGCACGCTAACGCAACTAATTTAATCGGGCTAAATTTAGGCTCATTTAATAGCTGTTGAGCAAGCAATCCCGACAAAATAGGTGCAAGGCCAAACATAAGAGAAATAATACCTGAAGGCACTGTTTTAGCTGCCATATAGCTTAGTAGCATGCCACCAAAAATACCTATACTCGAATAAAAATAAAGTAAGCATGCATTTTTGCTCCAAGGCACTCTAATATTTGTAATGGCAACAATTAAGCCGCCTAACAATAGCCCCACCAGCATTCGCATTAACACTGCAAGTGTTGGCGATACAGTGTCACTACTCCACACAATACCCAGTGGTGTAGTAGACCATATAAGAACCATGAAAAAATACGATACTTTAACTGGCACGTGACATCCCTACGCTTTATATGAATGAATAAAACAAAGAATAAATTATACGCTCACTACCGTGTTTTAGTACTTTTTAAACACTAAAGTCCTTAATAAATACAGTTGTAAATTGTAAGTTACATTTTAATACTGCTCTTTTATTACAAAACTATTTGAGATTTGAGCAACTAGTTATATGGTGCATCAATATTAATAATAATTAAGGTAATTAAGTGCTTAAAAATAAAACAACGGGAAGCATGTTAATTGTTGCAGGCACCACTATTGGTGCGGGTATGTTGGCATTGCCAATTGCATCTGCCGGGCTTGGGTTTAGTACTGCACTTGCATTAATAATAGCTAGCTGGTTACTAATGACCTACACCGCACTACTCATGTTAGAGCTACACCAATATGCACCACGCGATGCAACATTAAATACATTGGCTAAATTATGGCTTGGAAAGCGCGGACAATATATTGCGAATTTTTCGATGATTTTTTTATTTTATGCTTTATGCGCCGCCTATATTGCAGGTGGTGGTGCACAACTTCAAGCGCGTATAAATATAGGCTTTGATGTAGATATAGCCCCACAGTTTGGCTCTGTGATCCTCGCTGTTATTATTGCAAGTGTTGTAACACTAGGCACTAGCAAGGTAGATAAACTAAATAGAGTGTTATTTACAATAAAAATTATTGTATTAGCTAGTTTGTTTTACATGCTTACCCCTTATGTGCAAGGTAAGCACTTATTAGAGATGCCTGTAGAGCAAGGATTAATCCTTTCAGCTATACCGGTTATATTTACTTCGTTTGGTTTTCATGGCTCTATCCCTTCTATTGTTAAATATGTTGGTGTAGAAATAAAAGTACTGCGCAAAGTAATGATTGCTGGAGCCGCCCTGCCTTTAGTCATTTATATTTTTTGGCAACTACTTAGCCAAGGTATTATGAGCCAAGCTGATTTACTCAACAGCCAAGGTCTTAATGGATTTGTATCTAGCGTGGCAAGTATTGCGCATAACCCAAGTGTGGCAACGGCCGTTAAGTTATTTGCTGATTTAGCACTTGCGACATCATTTTTAGGGGTGAGTTTAGGGTTATTCGATTTTTTTGCTGATGCATTTAAAAAGGGTGACAATAAAACAGATCGAATTAAAACGGCCTTAATTACGTTTATTCCGCCACTTGGCTTTGCATTATTTTATCCTCAAGGCTTTATTATGGCCTTAGGTTACGCTGCTATAGCACTTGTCGTCCTTGCAATATTTTTGCCTGTAGCAATGGTTTATAAACAGCGTACAACATCAAATAAAACAGGCTACCAAGTTAAAAGCGGGAATGTTGGGCTTGGTATAGCAGCTATATGTGGCATAACTATTATTGCTGCGCAGTTTATGCAAATGGCGGGGCTTATTCCTGCTATCGGTTAAAGGTTGCTGCTTTTTGTTTAAATTTAGATAATAAAAAACCGCACATCATTACTAATGATGTGCGGTTTTTTTATTAACTGCGTTTATTTACAAACGTCAGCTACAGCATTTGAAAAGTATTCAATATTTGAATGACTAACACCTGCAACATTTACGCGGCTAGAGCCAACAATGTAAATGCCGTATTCTTTTTGTAGGCGAGCAATTTGCTCTTTATTAATACCTAAGAAAGAAAACATACCGTTTTGACGTTCAATAAATGAGAAGTCTTGCGCAATATCTTTCGTTGCTAAGCTTTCTTTAATTAAGCTACGTAAGCCATTTATACGACTACGCATTTCATCAAGCTCAGAGTGCCACAATTGTGTAAGCTCAGTACTGCTTAAAATAGTATTAACAATATCGGCACCATGCGCTGGCGGCATTGAGTAAATACTACGCACAACGCTCAGCATTACAGAATTTGAAATATCAGCTGCTGCGCTGTCTTTTGCAATTAGTGAACATGCACCAATACGCTCGCGGTATAAGCCAAAGTTTTTAGAACATGAAGAACAAATAATTAGCTCTTCTACTGCATCAGCTAAAATACGTAAGCCGCGTGCATCTTCTTCAAGTGAAGCGCCAAAGCCTTGGTATGCAATATCAACAAGTGGTGTAAAGCCAACTTCTTTTGCAAGTTCAGCAACCGTGTTCCACTGTGTTTCGCTTAAATCCATACCGCTTGGATTATGACAACATGCATGCAGTAAAACCACATCGCCTTTAGGCACTTGTTTAAGTGTGTTGATCATTTCATCAAACAATAAATCTTTATTTTCGTAATCGTAATATGGGTATTCTTTTACTGTTAAGCCTGCAGCTTCAAACAAGCTAATGTGGTTAGCCCATGTTGGGTTAGTTACCCAAACAGTCGCGTCTGTATTACAACGCTTAATAAATTCAGCTGCAACACGAAGTGCACCTGTACCACCTGGCGCTTGCGCAGTACGTACGCGATTTGCTAGCAATGCTTGATGTTCGCCTAGTAATAACTGCTCCATTTTTTGGCAGTAATCTAAATTACCCGCTAAACCAATGTAAGATTTGCTCATTTCGTTTTCAAGACGAAACGCTTCAGCTTTTTTAACCGCTTTAAGAACCGGTGTATTGCCTTGCTCATCTTTGTAGACACCTACACCTAAATCAATTTTATTAGGGTTTGTATCTTGTTTATAGGCCGCCATAAGGCCAAGAATAGGATCTGTTGGTAATGGTTTTAATACTGAGAACATTGGCTATCTCTTATCGTTATTTAGGGGTTAGCTGTTAAGCTAAGCTTAACATAAAAGCACATCATATTGACTAGCGTTATTTACACTAGAAAGTGAGGAATTTTAATACAACATGCAATTAAAACAGCAAGCGTCTTTTCATCAAAAAAATCATTTTTAAAGGCTTCTGCATCGATAATACCAACACATTCATTTTTTGCGTTGAATAAAGGTAAGCAAGTTTCTGACTTAACTTTAGGATCGCATGTGTAGTATTCACCGCCTTGTGATAAATACGCTTCAACGTTATTAATAATTCGGCCCTTGTGAGATAGCGCAACTTGTACGTTATTACTCCCTGCTGCAAATGCTTGCGTTAAAGGAAACAACGGGCGACTAGGCGCACCATGATAAGCTAATTTTAACAGTTGCTTACCTTCACTTGTATTAGTTGATTGATAAATACCATACCAATCAACGCCTGTTTGCTGTTCGATGTAGCTTACAATACTTTGTAAATTAGCTAACTTAAGTTGTGTTTGCTCATCACCTTTAAGATAGTCAGTTAATTTGAATGGCTCATCTTGTAAGTAACCAAATAAACTACACGCTCCGCCCTCGCCAAGCTCTGGTATTTGATACTCCCAACGCACATCAGGTAAAGTTGAGTTTGTAAGATGCAGCTCAAGCTTTTCAAGCTCTGTTGCAATCAAAGTAGGATTAGCACTTAATTGTGCTTGTTTTAGGTAAGAAGAAATCATTTGGCCATCCATACATCTAAAGTTTCGAGGATAATAGCATGGATATTTTTACAGAGCTAGCTCAACTTGTAGCACATTTCAACTTGATTACCACTGGAGTTATAAGTAACTTTTTCGGCTATTTCTTCTAATAAAGACACGCCTCTGCCAAATTCATTATTAACTTTTGACAACTCATCTTGCTTACTACTAAACCCTCGGCCTGAATCACAAATAATAAAATATAAACTGAGTGTGTCGGGGCAATAGCGCATATCAATAATAATCATAGCATCAGTAAGTTTAGCCAGAGCTGCTTCTCTTAATTCGTAATATCGAAAAAAACCGTCTTCTTGTTTTTTAATTTCTGAGTCTAGCCCTAGTACACCATGATCAAGCGCATTATTATAAGCCTCAGATAGCAGTAAAAATATATTAGAACGATGAGCATTTAACCCCTCAACACTGCTTAAAATATTAACAACGTCGTAAACGGGGTCTGTTTTTTTTATTTGTTCTGAGTTTAAACTCAAAGATAAATTAAAAGCTAAAGTAGAAAATGCTTCTCGCTCTTGCTCCTCAGGAATTAAAGGCAGGCAGTTTAGTAAAACAATACTTAAATCGTCTTGTTGTTTAGTACCATCTGCAAACTCAGTAACGTTAGCCACTATATCTTCACTACTAATCATCGACTTACTTTTTAAGGTTTGTAAAAAACGCTCTTCCCCAAAAAATATATCTTCTTTGTTTGCTGTTTCTATAATTCCGTCGGTCGCTAATACAAGGCGGGTATTACTATTTGTTTCAAAATGAATAACTTCATATTCAAATTCTTGTTCATCTAAAATCCCCAGCGCCATATGCTGTGATTCTAATGTTTGTTTTACATTACCGTCTTTATCTATTAGGTAGGCATCGGGTAAGCCGCCCATCCATGCTGAAACACTTTTACCTGATGCACTAAGCTCTATAATGGTTGCAGCACAAAACATATGCCCAGGTAGGAGGTTGTACAGTAGTGTATTTAGCTCACAGGCAATATCGTTAACCGCCATGCCCTTTTGTACCATAGTGTAAAACACACGAGAAACCGGTAATGCGCCAATTGCTGCTGCTAGGCCGTGGCCAGTAAAGTCCCCCAGCATGCAATACAAATTACCTATCGGGCTTTGGGCTACTAAAAACATATCGCCATTAAACATAGAGGCAGGTGATAAATTAAAGTCGAGATACTCTTTAAATTTACCTTGGTTTTCTAGTGAATTATTAAATATATGTTCAATTATTTCGTGTTCACGTTCAATTTGATTATGATGATATTCAAGTAATTTTTTTTGTTGATTGGCTTTTTTACTCAACTCTCTGGTGCGACTGTGTGCCTTAATTTTTGCGTGCAGAATAACTTTTTCAAATGGTTTATGAATAAAGTCATCGCCACCTACTGCAAGGCAGCGCTCAAAGCTTGCTTGATCTTCTAAAGAGGTAATAAAAATTATCGGTAGATAGACTTCGCTATACAGCTGCTTTATTTTTTCAGCGGCCTCAAAACCATCCATTACTGGCATTAAAACATCGAGTAGAACAACGTCTATTTGCTCTCTTTTAAGTACATTAAGTGCATCTAGCCCGTTATAAGCCACAGATATTTTATAACCCTCTTGCTCAAGCATTTTACTTAATAAAATACGATTGAGCGCCTGGTCGTCAACAATCAACACATGTATCATTAGCTAATATCAAACTTTTTATCAAAACGTGAAATTTGTAGTATTTTTCTAAGCTGAGGTTGGCAATTGCTTATTTCGATGGTTTTCACTTGGCTATCAATGGTTTTTTTCATGTTAAGTAACATGCCAAGTGCTGAACTATCCATGTAGTCAGTCTCTCTTAAATCAACAATAACCTTTACTGTTTTTTCGCTCATTTGAGCATAAGCTTGGCGAAAGGATTGCACTAAATTAAAGTCAAATTTACCTTTAATTTGTATTGTTAATGTAGTGCCATCGACTGATTCATTCTTAGTTAAACTCATAGTAAACTCCAATAATATTTCCTTTAAACTAAATATAACCTGTTAAAAGTATTTAGCAAAAAGAAAAACACACAACTTCAAATTTGCTATCATTTACGTCAGTATTTAATTCATTTTCATCCATAAAGGCAAGATATGAGTGATAGTCACTTAGTATATTCAACAAGTACTGGTCGCATTGACCAGCCAAAACCAGAAAAAGAGTTAGACGCTAAGATTTTTAAAGATGGTTTTATTCGTATTGAACGCCAAACAAAAGGTCGTAAAGGCAAAGGCGTAATGCTCGTTGTGGGCATTGATCCAAAAGATCACGATTTAAAAAAGTTAGCTAAAACTATAAAAAGCAAAATGGGCCAAGGTGGCGCAGTAAAAGAAGGCATTATAGAAGTACAAGGCGATGACCGAGACAAACTAAAAGCTATTTTAGAAGCGTTAAAATTTAAAGTTAAAATTGCGGGTGGTTAACCCGCAATTTTATTAACTGCTTACTTCGCTATTTGAAAGCTCACTTAACCTTTCATACAGTTTTGGTAAGTCGTGTTCAGCAATTGGCTTACTAAAGTAATAGCCTTGTACAATGAAGCAATTATTATTTTGTAAAAATTGCATTTGTTCTATTGTCTCAACCCCTTCAGCGACCACATCGAGCTTTAACTTTTGCGCCATGGCAATAATAGCGGCAGTAATTTCCATATCATTTGTATCATCGGGGATATCTTTGACAAATGAACGGTCAATTTTCAATATATCGACCGGGAATCGTTTTAGGTAACTAAGTGACGAGTAGCCTGTACCAAAGTCATCAATCGAAATTGATATACCTAATGCTTTAAGTTCGTGAAGTTGAGTAATAGCAGCTTCTACATTCCCCATTAGCATACTCTCGGTCAGCTCTAAATGAAGTCGTTTAGCCGAAACACCCGACCTAATTATCATTTTGCTCAGCGTTGAAACTAAGTTTGAGTCTTTAAACTGGCGAGCTGATAAGTTTATCGATATATTATTTTCTAGACCTTGCTTTGTTAATCTTACGGCAAAATCACAAGACTCTTGAAGCACCCATTCGCCTAATTCAACTATAAGGCCTGTTGCCTCTGCAATAGGGATAAACTTATCTGGAGGTATTGCGCCTTCAGTTGGGTGGAACCATCTTAATAACGCTTCGTAGCCAACGACCTGATGAGTACGACTGTCGACTTGAGGTTGGTAGTAAACTACAAACTGCTTTTCTTTGAGCCCTATACGCAGCTCATTTTCAATAAATAAACGCTCATTTGCGGCGGCGTTCAATTCTTGGCTATAAAAATGGAATGTATTACGCCCTTTTGCTTTAGCTTCATACATTGCTAAATCGGCATGTTTGAGTAACTGATCTTCCTCTAGGCTATCGTATGGAGCCATAGTTATACCAATACTAGCGCTCACTATAACTTCATTACTACCTAGCTTTATCGGTACATTTAGCGTTTTTTGAATGGTGTTAGCAACCTCTGTCGCATGCTCTTGGCTTTCTATACCACTAAGCAATACTGCAAATTCATCACCACCTAAGCGCGCTATGGTGTCCTCGGCTCGTAAACGTTTTTTAAGTCTGTTTGCCACTTCAATTAATAATTGATCGCCAGCATCGTGGCCTAATGTATCGTTAATACGTTTAAATTCGTCTAAATCAAAGTAAAACAATGCAAATGCATAATGTCCGCGTTCCGCCAATGCCATTGATTTTCGCAATTGCATTCTAAAGAACGTTCTGTTGGCAAGGCCTGTTAGGGTATCAAAGTATGCCAGTTGCTCCATTTTACGTTGGCTTTCTTTTACAAACGAAATATCTTGTGCTGATGCTACATAACTGGTTATTTCACCGCCCTCTTCACGAATTGGCGAAACACTTAAAGACACCCAAATTGGTTCTTTATTTAAGCCAGCAATTAACGTGTCGCCTCGCCAGTAATTACGGCTTCGTAAATCTATGTCTATATCTTCAACTAAAATAGACATCTCTGAGGCAATAATATTAAGTAATGGCGCTCGGTTAAAATGACTTTCTGGGTAACCTGTCATTTCGAGCATTTTGGGGTTTACGTACTCAATAATAAAGTTTTCATCGGTGATCACAACACCGGTACCCGAGAACGCGACCGCTTTAGATAAACGATTTGCTGCTTTTTCAGCAATTTCTTTTTCTGTAATTCTTTGGTTTAAGCCATCAATAAGTTTACGGATTTCTACCGTCATGTCTCTAAATGAGCCATTAAGGGTACCAATCTCGTCTTTATTTTCTGGTGGAAACTCTGTGGTTAATTGACCTTTACCAAAGCTTGTTACTGCATAAACTAAAGTATGTAAACGGCGAAGTACTAGTTGATAAAGCGCCTGATGCAGCAATAAGGCAACTAATATTGCGTATAAAATAAAGAGTCCAAAAAACTTCAGTTTTAAATCTTGTAACGCAGATAACGTAGATGAACGTTTTTTATAAACCCCTACATACCAATCTAAATCATCAATCTTACGAATATTAATAATATGAGCTTCATCATTTTGTTCAAATGAATTTGCATATTCAGGTAACTTAACCGTAATTACATCGTCAATAATCGACTGCAGTTCTGAGTTTACAAATTCGTTAGTGGCAAGCGCTTTATTATCACTCCCATAGTCAGCTAACAAAGCTGGGTTTAGACTCGGATGCGCTAACAATTGCCCTTTGCTATCAAACACAAGTAGGTGTTTTTCTTTATCACCAACAGGTAAAAACGAAATAAGTTTATTGAGAGAAATATCGCTCCCCGTCACACCTAAAAACTCGTTATCAACATAAACAGGCACAAGTAAGCTTATAACCCACTTGCGCCATACTGTATCGTAATAAACTTTTGACCATGCAGGCTCTCGCTCTGACCTTAATGTACTTTTAATAGATTTATAAGTTGACCCATTCGTTACTCTAAAGCCAGCAGGTGCATTTAATGCCCAATTTGGTGGAGAAACCCGAATAAAATCATTATCAGTTATTAAATAAAAATTAAAAAAGTCATGTACCAGAGTCGGAGAAATTATACGCCACAACATTTCAGAATCATTAAACAGGCGTTTGTAAAAAGGAGAGTAATTTTGCTGTGGTAAAAATGCGGCAGATAATCCGTCGGCAGAGGCACTTCGAATTGTGCCGTCGCTATTAAACTGTAACTGTGATTTATTGTTTAAATTAATTGGTGAATTGGATTGAAAAAGCTGCTCTGTCACTACGTTATTAGCTTGCTGGGCAATATTTATTTTTGTTTTAATACGCTCATTAAATTGTTTTACTAATAAATCTGTCGAGCTTTTTAATATCTCGTGTTCTTCAAATACAAGTTGTTTCTCTTCAGATTTAAGCATTAAGGCAGCCGCACATACCCCTGCTATTAAACAAATAGCAGATATAAGCAGTGAAAGTTTTACACTTAAAGAATTTAATCCAAAACGCGATGGAGGGCGTCTGTAAACCACGGGTCAACCTTAATTATTAATAATTGTTATTATTTGAACCAGTTAACGAAATATATCAGATCTGACTTCATATATATAAATTATTTGTTAAATATCACTAAAAACTAGGGGCTGTTGATCTTTGTAGTACATATATTAATCAGCCCACATTGGTAGCCACATCATAGTGAATGCTAAAGCGA